>JALOTB010000026.1 GCA_025458165.1 Chromatiaceae bacterium
CTCACGGCGTCCGCCTTGGGTTTCGCTACGCTTCTCGTCACTCTTCGCGGTTACCTCCTCTCAGGTAACAAGTACATGCCCATGTCGGGCACACTAGGCGGCCTGCAGCAGGCCGGCGAAACGGCCCTCGGCCTCGCCGGCGAACAGGGTGACCCCGGCATCCATTGCCGCAGTCAGCTCCGGCGGGACCTCGGGCAGCATCGCGAGGCAGCCGCTGACATGAAAGCCGCCGATCGCGACCGAAATGCCGGCCGCCCGAAACGGCCGGGCAAGGTCCATTGCCCGCGGGAACTGATTGGACTGGACGCCGACCAGGCACACGAGCCCATTCCCGCCGGCCCGTTGGATGCGCCGGATGATCCGCTGGACTGGAATCCGCGTGTTGGTCTCGTCGTAGGCGTGGACCTCGATCGCGACGTCGGGGCCGAGTGCCTGCTGCTCTCGGGCCTCGAGCGTCAGGCCGTACAAGCTCGCGAGGGAGTTGGACGGAATCCATGCCTTGACCCACTGAATCACATAGCCGTCGTCGTCGTAGTGGGACGGCTTAATCAGCTCGACGTGGAAGATCGTTTGCGCCGGTTGGACCGGCAGCGGGCTGGCAGAAGGGGCTCGGGGCAATGGGCTCTCCCGGAGGAGTCGGCAGATGCTGCGGACCCCACCTGGGGTCCGGCGGTCGGGCACGGACCCTGCGGCATCGCGATCAGGATGCGCCGCACCCTAACATCGCGGGCCGGGGGCGGACAAGCGCCCGCCCCCGACCGGTGCGAGCAGATCCGGCCGCGTCCCCGCGAGGTCCAGCGCGGCTCTGCTCCGGCCCGTGTCTCAGCACCCCCGGCGATACCGCAGATCCAGGGTATAGGGATGGTCCCCGGCCGGCTCCTCGGGCGGCGGGTCGATGGTCCCCGGTGTGTGGCCCATGGCGCGAAAGCGGGCGATGCGCCGGCTCTCGGCCTCGTAGGCGTTGACCGGGAAGCTGTCGTAGCTGCGCCCCCCCGGGTGGGCGACGTAGTAGGTGCAGCCGCCGAGGCTGTGGCGGTTCCAGGTGTCGACGATCTCGAACACGAGCGGGCTGTGCGCCGGGATGGTCGGGTGCAGGCCCGAGGGCGGCTGCCAGGCCTTGAAGCGCACCCCGGCGACCGACTCGCCCTTGCGCCCGGTGGGGCGCAGCGGGACCCGCCGCTGGTTGCAGGCGAGCACGTAGCGGTCGCCCGCCAGCCCGTCGGCCTTGACCTGCATGCGCTCGACCGAGGAGTCGACGTAGCGCGCGGTGCCCTGGGCCGTGACCTCCTCGCCCAGCACGTGCCAGGGCTCGATCGCCGCGCGCAGCTCCACGCGGATGCCCGTCTCGGTCACCAGGTCGCCGTAGTGGGGGAAGCGGAACTCGAAGAAGGGGTCAAACCAGGTCGCCTCGAACCCGTAGCCGGCGCGCCTCAGATCGCAGATGACGTCCTCGAAGTCCTGGCGCACAAAGTGCGGCAGCAGGAAGCGGTCGTGCCAGGCTCATGCGCGGGTGCGGCGGCATCTCGAAGGCGCGGAACTCCACCAGCCCCTGGCGCCCCGCAGCGGTGTCCGGGGAGTAGAGCTTATCGATGCAGAACTCGGTGCGGTGGGTGTTGCCAGTCACATCGGCGAGCAGGTTCCTGAGCACCCTGTCGACCAGCCAGGGCTGAGGGATCTCGCCCGCGGGGATCTGCTGGAAGGCGATCTCCAGATTGTAGAGGGCATCGTCGCGTGCCTCGTCGACCCTTGGGGCCTGGCTGGTGGGGCCGACGAACATCCCCGAGAAGAGGTAGGACAGGCTCGGGTGGTGCTGCCAGTAGCTGAGCAGGCTGGCGAGCAGATCGGGGCGGCGCAGCAGCGGGCTATCCGCTGGGGTCGGACCCCCGAGGGTGACGTGGTTGCCGCCGCCGGTGCCGGTGTGGCGCCCGTCGAGCAGGAACTTCTCGGTCCCGAGCCGCGACAGGCGAGCCTCCTCGTAGAGGACATGGGTGTCGCTCACCATCTGGTCCCAGGACTCGGCCGGGTGGATGTTGACCTCGATGACGCCGGGGTCTGGGGTGACGGCGAGCTTGAGCAGGCGCGGGTCGCGCGGCGGCTCGTAGCCCTCCAGCACCACCGGGAGCCCCAGCTCCGCCGCGGTCTCTTCGATGCAGGCCACGAGGTCGAGCCAGTGCTCGGCGTGGGTCAGCGGCGGCAGGAAGACATAGAGCCGGCCCTGGCGCGGCTCGATACAGAGGCCAGTGCGCACGAGATCCGGTGGGTGGTCGCCGCTCGGGGCCACCTGCTCACGCAGTCCCACGTGGGGGGCCGCGAGCGGGGCCAAGAGGCTGTAGCGGCGGCGAACCTCATCGCTCGGCCGGGCGAGGGGACCGCGCGGCTCGAAGGGGTTGCGCTCCGGTGCGACGTCCAGCTCACCCTCGGGGACGTAGGGCAGGGCGTCGAGCGGCAGGCGGTAGCCCATCGGCGAGTCGCCGGGGATCAGAAACAGGGTCCCGTCGCGGAAGGTCCAGCGCCCGCCCCGCCAGTTGCCGTGCGGCGGCAGTCCCGCCCAACGCAGCGGCAAGACGTAGCCTACCGCTTCGTTCAAACCCTTTTGGAAAAGGCGGGTCAGGCGGGCCCGCTCCAGCGGCTCCCTGAGCTTGTTGTCGAGCGGATCGACGTTCGCGGGGAGCCGAGCCTCTTTCCATAGGTAGTAGAAGACATCCTCGTAGGCCGGGAGCGCCAGCCCGGGGTCCACCCCCAGGTAGCGCGCCAGGGTGCGCACGAAGCGCTCGGCCTCGGGGCGACCATGGCCAGCGCTGCGGCGCTCCCCAGCGAAGAGGCTCTGGTCCCGCCAGACCGGCTCGCCGTCGCGTCGCCAGATGCAGGACAGGGCCCAGCGCGGGAGCTGCTCGCCCGGGTACCATTTGCCCTGGCCGATGTGCAAGGCCCCGCCCGGGCCGAAGCGGTCCTTCAAGCGGGCGAGCAGGTCCTCGGCCAGCAATTTCTTGGTCGGGCCAAGCGCCGCGGTGCTCCACTCCTCCCCGTCCATGTCGTCGATCGAGACGAAGGTCGGCTCGCCCCCCATGGTGAGCCGCACGTCGTTCGCGTTGAGCTCGGCGTCGACGGCGTGACCCAGGTCCTCGATCGCCTGCCACTGCGCGTCGGTGTAGGGCTTGGTCACGCGCGGATCCTCGTGGACACGCTCGACCTGGTTGTGGAAATAGAACTCGACCTCCGCCTTCTCGGTGGCCCCGGTGATCGGCGCGGCCGAGAGGGGGTCGGGCGAGCAGGCGAGCGGGATGTGCCCCTCGCCCGCGAAGAGTCCGGAGGTCGGGTCGAGCCCGAGCCAGCCGGCACCGGGGACGTAGACCTCGGCCCAGGCGTGCAGGTCGGTGAAGTCCGCGGTCGGCCCCGAGGGCCCGTCGAGGGATTTGACGTCCGGGGCGAGCTGCACCAGGTAGCCGGAGACGAAGCGCGCGGCCAGCCCGAGGTGACGGAGGATCTGCACCAGGAGCCAGCCCGAATCGCGGCAGGACCCCTTGGCGAGCCCCAGGGTCTCCTCACAGGCCTGGATTCCCGGCTCCATCCGGATCACGTAGCCGATGTCCTGCTGCAGCCGCTGGTTGAGATCGACCAGGAAGTCCACCGTGCGGCGCGGGCTGCGGTCCACCTCCGCCAGCCACTCAAGGAGCCGCGGCCCGGCCTCCTTGACCTCCAGGTAGGGGATCAGCTCGCGGGAGAGCTGGGCGTCGTACTGGAAGGGGAAGTCGTGGGCGTAGGGCTCGAGGAAGAAGTCGAACGGGTTGATCGTCACCATCTCGGCGATCAGGTCCACCTCGACCGAGAGCGTCTTCGCCTTCTCCGGGAAGACCACGCGCGCCAGGTAGTTTCCAAAGGGGTCCTGCTGCCAGTTGATGAAATGCGTCTCGGGTGCGATCTTGAGCGCGTAGGAGAGGATCGGCGTGCGGCAGTGTGGGGCCGGGCGCAGGCGCACGATGTGGGGCGCGATCGCGACGGGACGCTCGAAGCGGTACTCGGTCTTGTGGTTGATGGCGACGTGGATCGACATGGGCTGTCGGGTCTCCGGGAGGGGGTGCTTGGGTGGTTAAGCAGGGGCCGTGCCATCGGTGGCGACGGCCGCTCGGATGGGCGGTTAAGATCCCACAATCCCCCGCCCCTGTCGCGCGCGCCGCGGCCGCACCTCCCAGCCAGGCCGATCCAGGATCATGAGTGAGCGGCTCGACGACGCGGAGGTGGCGACCGCCCTGGCGGATCTCGACCGGCGTATCTCGGCCCTCGGGCTTGACATCTGGATCGGCGCCGAGCCCACCTTTACCGACCGCTTCTCGTCCGCGCCCGAGTGGCTCAGTCAGGCGCTGGGCGCCGACAAGGAGGCCCGCGCCCGCCGGCTCGTCGCTCGGCTGGCCGCTGAGGCGCCCGGCGCCGCCCTGCTGCGCACGCCGGGACGTCGCTACCCGGGCGAGGCCGAACCGCGCTTTAGCTACGGGCTGCTGGCAAGGCGTGACGGCACCCCGGTCTGGGCGGGGCCGCCCGATCCGTTACGCGGGGGCGCACCCGCCGATCCGCAGGCCCTGGAGCGACTCGACGCCTGCCTCAGCGCCGAGCTGGGTTCCGCCGGCGGGGGCGCTGCGCCCGCGACGGCGCTCGTGACCGACGGGGGTGCGGTGTACTTGGCCCTGGACGTGCCGGCCAGCGATGCGGACGGCTACGAGCGGCTCCTGCGACTCGCCGCACACGCGGCGAACACCGCGGGTATCGCCGGGCTCATCCTGCGCGGGGCGGCACCGCCACCGGACCCCGCACTCGCCTGGTCGACCCTGACCCCGGACCCGGGGGTAATCGAGGTCAATCAGGCCCCTTGGCCCAGCGTCTACGACCTCTGGGGGGCGAATCGTCCGCTCTACCGGGCGGCGGCCGAGGAGGGTCTGACCCCGCTTCGGCTGCACTACAACGGGCTGGTGGACGACTCCGGCGGCGGCGGGCAGTTGAGCATCGGCGGACCGACCCCGGAGGCGAGTCCGTTTCGCGTCCAACCCCAGCTCCTGCCGCGGTTGGTGCGCTACCTCAACCGGCATCCGTCCCTTTCGTACTGGTTCGCGCCCCACTACCTGGGCGCTTGCAGCCAGGCTCCCAGACCCGACGAGGGGGTGGCCGACCTCTTCGACGAGCTCGGGCTCGCGCTGGAGCAGCTCGCCGAACGACCTGGGGCCGATCCGGCCTTCGTCTGGCGGAGCCTGAGCCCGTTCCTGCGCGACGTCTCCGGCGACAGCCATCGCAGCGAGCTCAATATCGAGAAGCTGTGGAGCCTCTGGCCGCGGCCGGATGCGATCGATGGGGTGGTGGAGTTTCGCGCCTTCCGCATGGGACCCACGCCCGAGCATCTGGCGGCCCTCGCGGCCTTGATTCGGGCCCTGGTCGCGATGCTGATGGTCCGACCCTACGAGGCGCCGCTCGTGCGCTGGGGCGAGCGGCTGCACGACCGCTTCGCGCTGCCGTATTTCCTCTTGCAGGACCTCGACGAGGTCCTCGCCGAGCTCGCCGACTCGGGCCTCGGGCTCGATCCGATCCTAACCGACCGGCTGCGCGCAGACCCCGGGCGCGAGATCGGGCAGGTCAACTTGGGCAGCACGGTGCTCACCCTCTCCTCGGCATTAGAGTTCTGGCCCCAGGTCGGCGATACGCTGAGCCAACCGGCCGACAGCCGACTGGTCGACGCCAGTACCGCGCGGCTGCAGGTCCTGCTGTGCGGAGGGTCGGCTGAGTCGCTCGCCGGCTGGCGGCTCACGATCAACGGGTTCCTTGTCCCGTTGCACGTCGAGGGCGGGCCAGGCGAACCGGCCGCCCTGATCGGGGTGCGTTACCGCCGCTTCCCGGCCGGCCCGCTCGGACTGCACCCAGGCATCGAGCCGGTGCTGCCGATCCGTCTGCGGCTGGACCATGTGGACGGCCGCCGCTGCGAGCTGGACTACCACGAGTGGCGTCCGGACGGCGGCCCCTACCCGGACCTGCCTGGGGATCTCGACGAGGCCGCCCGCCGGCGCGCCGAGCGGCTAGTGACCAGGCTCGGCGAGGTCGGCGCGCCCGACCCCGCCGGCGAGCCGCGCGCCGCGGCGCTGAGCGACTACGGCTTCGACCTGCGCCGGACCTAATCGGGCGGCCGCGGGCTACCCACCGGCGAACCGCGAGGCTCACCGGCATGCACCGTTTCGGATCAACGGTCGGGCCGCTGGCGCCAGGCTGCACTGGCCTGGGGCGGCCCGCCCTCGGGCCGCCCCTGGTCGACGGCGAGCGCCCTGGGACGGCTGCTCGCCGATGCCAGTCGGGCGCTGGGCAGTGTTTGGCGCGAATCATGCTTACTTATCTGAAAAGCGCCTTCCCCCCGAGGCCCTATGACCCCCATGCGCCAGCTCCAGAGCAGCAGCCAAACCGGCGGCCCCCCCCCGCGGACCGTCGCTTATCACGAGTTCTACCGCGACGACTTCCGCCCCCGCGAGCACTATCTGCCGATGTGGGAGCATATCCAGAGGACCGGCCAGAGCCTGCTGGACACCAAGGCGCGGGAGGCGCACCTCGCCCTGCACACCGAAGGGGTCACCTTCACGGTCTACTCCAACCAGGACGAGGGGATCGAGCGCGTCTGGCCCTTTGATATCTTGCCGCGCATCATCACGGCGGAGGAATGGCACGCGCTGGAGGCCGGGCTCAAGCAGCGCATCCGTGCCCTCAACCTCTTCCTCAAGGACCTCTATCACGGCCAACGCATCCTCAAGGACGGCGTGGTGCCGCCCGAGCTGATCTACCGCGGCAAGGACTTCCGCCGAGAGATCATGGACATAGATCCACCCCACGACATCTACACCCACATCAGCGGGGTCGATCTCATCCGCGACGAGCAGGGCCGCTACCTGGTCCTGGAGGACAACCTGCGCACGCCTTCCGGGGTCTCGTACATGATCGAGAACCGCATCGTCGAGCGGCGCATCCTCCCCGAGTTCTTCCACCGCTACCAGGTCCGGCGGGTCGAGCACTACCCAGCGCTTTTGCTCCAGGCCCTGCGCTACCTGTCCCCGCGCGGCGCCGAGGACGCGACTATCGTCGTCCTCACCCCCGGCATCTTCAACTCGGCCTACTTCGAGCACACCTTCCTCGCCAAGGAGATGGGGGTGGAGCTCGCCGAGGGCCGCGACCTGGTCTGCAAGAACGACAAGGTCTACCTCAAGACCACCCGCGGGCTGAGGCGCGTGGACGTGATCTACCGCCGGGTGGACGACGACTTCCTCGATCCGCTCGTCTTCCGCCCCGACTCGGTGCTCGGGCTGGCCGGCGTGATCAATGCCTGGCGCGCGGGGAACGTCGCCCTGGTCAACGCCCCGGGCAGCGGGATCGCCGACGACAAGGCGGTCTATGCCTATGTCCCCGAGATCATTCGCTACTACCTCGGCGAGACCCCGATCCTCCAGAACGTGCCGACCTACCAGATGACCGACCCCCAAGACCGCGCCTACGTCCTCGACAACCTGGAGCGGATGGTCGTCAAGGCGGTCGCGGAGTCCGGTGGCTACGGGATGCTCATGGGACCTTCGTCGACACCGGCGCAGCGCGCCGAGTTCGCCCGCAAGATCGGCGAGAACCCCCGCAACTATATCGCCCAGCCGGTGGTGCAGCTTTCACGTCACATCTGCTACCTGGACGGCGAGCTGGAGTCCCGCCATCTGGATCTGCGCCCCTTCATCATCTACGGCGAGGACATCGAGGTCGTCCCCGGGGGGCTGACCCGGGTGGCGCTCACCAAGGGCTCGCTGGTCGTCAACTCCTCCCAGGGGGGTGGGAGCAAGGACACCTGGGTGCTGGCGGAATGAGTCGATGCTGAGCCGCATCGGCGAGTCGCTCTATTGGATGACGCGGTACCTGGAGCGCGCGGACGGCACTGCGCGCATCCTGGACATCAACGTCGTCTACATGTTGGAGGCCGACGAGGGAACCACCGAGGAGGGGCAATGGCGCCCCCTGCTCAGCATCGTCGAGGGCGATGATGCCTACGGCGGGCGCTACCCGGACGGGGTGATTACCGTCCAGCGCGTGATCCACTTCCTGACCCAGGACAAGGCCAACCCCGGCTCGCTGTACAACAGCCTGCGCATGGCCCGCGAGAACGCCCGGGTGGTGCGCGATCGCATCTCCAACGAGATGTGGGAGGCGATCAATCAGTTCTGGCTGGAGGTCGACAAGCACCTGAAGACCGCGCTTCAGCCCTGGCGCGCAGCGGAGTTCTACTCCTACGTCCACCGCGAGGTGGCACTCTTCTTCGGCCTCACGCAGAGCACCATGATCCGCGGCGAGGCCTACGGCTTCACGGTCCTAGGGAGTCTGCTGGAGCGCGCCGACATGACCGCGCGCATCCTCGACGTGCGCTACCACCTGCTGCTGCCCGACGTCGCGCTGGTCGGCTCGCCGCTCGACTACTACCAGTGGGGCGCGCTGCTCAAGTCCCTGTCCGGCTTCGAGGCCTACCGGCGCCGGTACCACGGCGGGATCCGCCCGATCGACGTGGTCGAGTTCGTGGTGCTCAACCCCGACTTCCCGCGATCGCTGGCCTACTGCGTCGAGAACATGGACCGCGCCCTGGCACGCATCGGCGTCCCGCCGGAAGGCGCCGTGGAAGGGGCGCTCACCGCCCTGCGCGCGCACCTCGCCGGTACGAGTCCGCGGGAGATCCTTGACCAGGGGCTGCACGAGTACCTGGAATGCTTCCTCATCCTACTCGCCCGGCTCGCCGACGCCCTGCAGGCCGACCTCTTCGAGGCCCACCTGGGGGACGGCGAGTGAGGTACCGGATCGAGCGGGCGAGCCGGCGGTTCTTCGACCAGCCGGTGCGCGAGCATCACGTCCAGGTGCGGCTCGCGCCCTGGGAGTCGGACACTCAGCGGGTGCTGAGCTGTAACCTGAGCATTGACCCGCCGGCCGAGCCCGCCTGCGCCCGCGACTGCTTTGGCAACCAGGTCCATCGCTTCGCGCTGATCGGGGCGCACGACCGCCTGATCACGCGGCTGGTGGCGGAAGTCGAAACCCGCCTGGTCAACCCCTTCGACTTCGAGCCGATCCCCCCCAGCCGCGAGCACGACTGGATCGCCCACAGCCTCCGCCAGGCACCGCGGCTGCTCGACTTCGTCCTGCACCGCAGCGACTTCACCCCCGCCCTGCCGGAGACCCTCGGCGAGACGTCGCCCCCCACCTTCGACCCGGGCGCGGCGATCCTCGGGCAGGTCCAGGGGGCGATGGACTGGATCAGCGCCGCGTTCGCGTCCCGATCGATGGGCAACGAGACGCCGGCACCGCTCGCCGACCTGATCGCATCCGGCCGCGGCGGCCCGTCCGAGCTCGCCCACCTGCTGATCGCACTGGTCCGAGGCTGGGGGGTGCCGGTCCGCTATGTCACCGGCTACATCGATCCGGGCTACTTCGAGCCCGACGAGGACGCCGCGGGCGAGTCCGCCGCGCCCTGCCCGCAGACCCGCCACGCCTGGGCCGAGGTGCTGGTCCCAGGGGCCGGCTGGCGCGGCTTCGACCCGTCCACCGGACTGCTCGCGGACGATAGCTATATCGGCGTCGCCGTCGGCCGAGATGCCGCGGACGTCCCGAGCGAGCGGTCGATCTTCAAGGGCGAGGGCTCGGCCGCGGAGACCCAGGTCGATCTGAGCGTGACGCGGTTGGAGTAGCCCGACGCCTGCCCCCCAGCGCATCCCCAAGATCCACCCCTGTCCGTCCGCCAACGCCCGCTCGTCGGCGCATCAGCCGCTCGGCGACCGCCCGGCGCTTCCAGTTGGCCCCGGCCCGCGCACGCGTTGCGCCGTTGCTCCGGGCGCGACTAAAGCGCTCGCTCGGAGAAGCCCCGCAGACCGGGCGGCCGTACAGGCTCATCCGTCGCAACCGCGGACCAGGACGGCGCGTCAGGGGCGTGAGGCTGACCCATCCGTGCGGCCCTGAGCGACCCCCTGGTCGAACCGCTCGAAACGCGACCCGGCCGGGAACTGCCTGATCCAGGGGTCCAACCGCTTGAGGGCCTCGGGCAGCTCGTCCGCGGCGGCTTGCGCATCGGCGTGGGTCGGGTAGAAACCCAGAACCAGGGCATACCACAGGCGGCCACCGGCGGATGAGAGGCCGTAGCGCGCGCGGTCCGCTAGACCCCTCTCTGCCACGTAGCCGAGCATGCGCTCCTTGTCTCGAAACGCGACGAGCTGTATCGCGTAAGACGGCACCTCCAAGACCAGGGCGTCCGAGCCCCCAGGGACCTCGCCCTCGGCCTCAGGCGGCGGTGGCACCGGCCCCGGCGCATCGCTCGCGACCCCCGCCGCAGACGCTGGCTCGTCGCGGGGCGCGGAGACCGCGACAATCCCTTCGGGCGACGCCGGGTCTCCCGGGCGCGAGTCGCGCAGGCCGGGAGTCGCTCGGATCGCACTGGGCCCGTCGGCCGATCCATCGGCCGACGGCATTTCGACCGACGCCTCTCCGGCCGCTTCGGTCGCGGTGTCGCCCGGGGCTCGGGCCAGCGTATCCGGGGCGGCGCCCGGCTGGGCGCCGTTGTCGGGCAGCGCGATCGGACTCACCTGGCCGGCGTCCAGCATCGGCTCCGTCGTCGGGGGGGGCGACCGCCTTTGCTCCAGCCCTGCCGGCCCAACCGGCCAGCCGGCCTCGCTCCCGTGCTGCCGCCACAACCCGAAGGCCGCGAGACCCGCGGTCAGCAGCAAGAGGAGGAAACTGAGGCGAAGCTGCCCCTCCAGGCGGCGGACGCGTTGCCTGAGCACCGCCAGATCGGCCGCAGCACCGGCGTCTCCGGGGCCACCGATCGGCGGTGCCCAGCCCATCGGCGACGGCCGCGAGGGCTCGCTCCAAGCGGCGACCGGCGGTTCCGCCAGTTTCGTCTCTCGGGGGTCGACCGGCACGGGATTCGAGGCCGCGTGCCGTCCGCCCCCCAATCCCCCTCGGACCGGCTCCGGGCGCGACGCGCGCTCGACCGGTGGGCAGCCCAGTCGCGACTCGACCTCACCCAGGCGCTGGTCGAGCCCCGCAAAGGACGAGTCCGACCCGGGGTCGGCGAGGAAGGCGTCGACCGACTCGGTGAGCGCCAGGAGCCCCGTCTGGAGCTCGGCGAGATCGCCCTCGCCGGCGGCCAGGTCCGGTGCGCCCGCATCGACCGCCCGAGCGCCTCGGTCGAGGTCGGCAGCAACATCCTCCGAGACCGGCTCGCGCCGCTGGAGGACCCGCCCCGCCGCCTCGATGACCGCGGTCAGGCGGCGCTCCCGGTCGCGCACGGCCCCAGCGAGCCCGGGGCCCGCCTGCCCCTCGCCGGGCTCCACCATCAGCAGCCTCGCCGAGCGCCGGTTGAGCTCAACCAAGGCGCCGCGAATCTCCCCAACCCGAGCCTGCCGGGACGCTCCTGTCCGCAGGCAGGTAGCGAACACCGGCGCCTGCCCCTCACGCTCCCCGACCGCCTGCGACAGGATCGACATGCCTAGCCGAGGGCGACCGCGAGGGGTCGGCGAGACGCGGCCTGGGCTGGCTGGCGAGCGGTCACGTCAGTCGAGGAAGGGATTGGGGATCTGGTCAGGTGCCGGGCGCCCGGGCCCCGCGGACAGGGTCTCGTCGTCGGACGGTGCCAGATCGGGCGTCCGCCGCCGGCGGCGGACCGGCGCGGGCTCTTGCGCGGGATCAGCAAAGAACAGGCCGGCAAGGAAGGCGAAATAGACGACGTTGGCGGCGATATGCAGGTTGTAGTCCACCAACGAGTGCAGCGCCAACAGGAGCAGGCCGATCCCCGCGCCGACCTGCACGAACCGCGACCTTGACCAGGCCTCGCCCGGCCAGACCCTCGCCCACTGGCGCAGGTAGAGCACCGCAAACAGGACAATCAGCGCGCCGGCCAGCAGCCCACCCTCGAACAACCACTCCAGATAGTCGTTGTGCGCGCGGTTGATGAACCAACGGCCGAGCTCGCCGGGCTGGAAGGCGGGGAAGACCTCCGGGTAGTTGCCGGGCCCGCTGCCGAGCGGCAGGAAGGTGCCAATCCCCGCCAGCGTCGCCGAAAAGATCGGCCAGCGGGCGTCGGCGATCGCCCCCTCCACCGAGAACCGGTCCAGCACTGGGACGAGCCCGATCGCGATCCCAACACCGAGGGCGAGCGCGACCACCGTGCCGGTCGCCCCATAGACGTTGCTCCCGCCGATGCGCCGGGCGAAGGCGACCGTCGCGACCAGAACGCCGAGCATCGCCAAGGCGATCCCCGCCCGCGAGCGCGTGAAGATCACCCCCAGCAGGAGCAGGAGCGCAATGGCGCCGTACATCAGCGCCTTGTGCCCGCGGAGCGAGGCGACGAAGGCCACGCCCACGCGCCAGCCCACGCGGTCGTCGCGCCCCCGGCGGCCGATGAAGAAGATCATCAGCCCGAGCGCCATTGGCAGGGCCATGTTCAGCAGGCCCGCGAGGTGGTTCTGGTTGGTATAGGTGCCGAGTGCCACCCGGACCTCGGCGAGGCTGATGCCGAGAAGCTCGGGACTCCCCTTGCCCGAGCCGAACTGCAGCAGGCCAAGGAGCGCCTGAAACGCCGCCATCGACAACAGCACCGCGACGAGCGCCATGGCGTGGCGCGGCGTGAGGGCGCGGGTCCCGAGGAACACGCCGATCGGAATCAAGAGGAAGAGGAGCGCTGCCTCCGTCTCGCGCGGCACCAGCGAGACCGGCGCCAACCCCCCGCCGGACCCGTCCCCCAAGAGCGACCGCGCCTCGGCATAGGGCGCGCGCCCCGGCAGCCAGGTCGACAGCGCCTCGGGGACCGGGAACAGGTACAGCAGGGGCAGCACCAGGAGGAGCGCCAAGGCCAGGGCCTCGCCGGGCGAGACCAGCCCGGCTCGCGGCCGCCAGAGGACCAGCAAAAGCAAGGCGACCGCGAGGAGCTGGAGGACGAGCAGCGCGAGCGGGGGCTGGCCGGAGCGAAACAGCGGGGCAAAGATCAGCATGGCCCCGAGCAACCCTAGAATCGAGGTTGCGAGGCCGGCGGACGGACTTGAGGGGCTCGGGGTCGACACCAATCCAGCTCAGGTCGCAACGGTGGGACAAGGTCGACGCGCACCGCCGCGGATAGGACGTGATTCCGGGCAACATATTGCCCTGGTAACAATTCCGGTACAACATGCCTGCCTTGGACCCTCAGTCGCGCCGGCGCAGCGGCGGGCACGGCCTGTCAGCGCGCCTGGCCCCATCCGAGGCTAGAGATGCTATGTAGACTCCTCGCCGTGGCGCTCCTCGCGCTCGGCCTCCAGGCGTGCTCGACGTCGGGGGGTACGCCGCCCGAGGCCGACACGGCGCTCGCCGATCCGGGCCGCACCACGCAGCTTCCGAGCCCCGACCTACCGGGCGGGGTCGTCCCGGCGGTGGTCGGCATCCCGGCCGATCCGGGGGCCATCGCGAGCTACCGAATCGGGCCCTACGACCTGTTGCAGATCCAGGTCTTCCAGGTCGACGAGCTCTCCCGCACCGAGCGCGTGAGCGAGGACGGCTACGTCGTCATGCCGCTCATCGGCGGCGTGCAAGTCGGCGGGCTGACCCAGCGCGAGGCGGAGAAGGCCATCGCCGACAAGCTCGCCGAGCGCTACCTGCAGAACCCCCAGGTGAGCATCTTCGTCGCCGAGTACGCGAGCCAGAAGGTGACCGTCATCGGCCAGGTCAAGAAGCCCGGCGTATTCCCCCTAGCCGGCCGGACCACGCTGATGCAGGCGATCGCCCTCGCCGGCGGGTTCGACGATACCGCCAAAAAGGGCGAGATCGTCGTCTTCCGCAAGCAGTCGAGCGGCGAGGTGCGCGCCTATGTCGTCGACCTCGCGGCGGTTGAGGAGGGCCGGCTGACCGACCCCTTGATCGTCGGTGACGACCGCGTCGTCGTGCCCAAATCGGGCGCCGCGGCGCTCGGCAAAGCGGTTGGCAACGTCTTGACGGGCTGGGCGATCCGGGTCCCGCTCCTGTAACGCCGGCCGCGCGCGGCCGGACCCCATGGCCTGAGCGCGCCGATCACACCGGGTGAAACGACGGTTATGAGCAACGCACTGCGACCCGAAGGCTCGGGCACCGAGCCCCATTCCCTAGAGCTCGCCGCGCGCCAGCGGGAGCTGCAGCGGTTCCGCGAGCTCGCCATTGGGCCGGCCGCCGAGCCCTACGACGACGACAGCATCGACCTACGTCGCTATTGGACGGTGATCCTGCGACGCAAGTGGACCATCGTCGCCGCGCTGGCGATCGCCACCCTGGCCGCGCTGATCGGTACCTTCAACGCGACGCCGATCTACCGCAGCTCGCTCCTACTGCACATCGAGCCGCAGAGCGATCGCTTTCTCGAATACCAGCAAAACGTCTCGCTGGGGGAGCCGTCCTGGGACTGGAACTTCTACGAGACCCAGTACGAGCTGCTTAAGAGCCGCAGCCTGGCGCGTCGGGTCATCGACCAGCTCGGGCTGGAGGCGACCAAGCCCCCGGGTGAGGCCGCCGAGCCGTCATTCCTTGCCGAGCTCAAGCGTACGATCAAGGGATGGATCAACGCCGAGGCCGGCGCAGAGCCGGAGGCCGCCCCCTCCAGCGGCGCGCCGGAGGGGCGCCCGGCCAATCTCGAGGGCGCGCTCCTCGGCAATCTCACCGTCGCCCCGGTGCCCAACTCGCGCCTCGTCCGCATCCACTATGACAGCCCCAGCGCCAGGGAGGCCGCGGCGGTGGCCAACGCCGTTGCCGACAACTTCGTCAACCTGACGCTCGAGCGGCGCTACGACGCCACCGCCTACGCCAAGAAATTCCTGGAGGAGCGCATCCAGCAGGTGCGCGCCAACCTGGAGGACTCTGAGAACCGCTTGCTCACCTACGCCAAGGAGCGCGAGATCGTCAACCTCGATGACAGGCTCGGCAACCTGCTCCAGACGCTCAGCGCGATGAGCTCCGCCTTGGTGCAGGCCGAGGCACAGCGCATCCGCGCCGAGTCCGAGTACGCCCAGGCGCTCGAAGGGCGCGGGCCCGCCGTGCTCAAGACCCTCGACAGCGAGGTGATCCAGAAGCTCAAGGCCCGCAAGGGCGATCTGGAGGTCCAGTACCAGGAGCAGCTCAAGGTCTTCAAGCCCGGCTACCCGAGGATGGAGCAGCTTCAACGCCAGATCGCCGAGATCGATCAGCAGATCGAGCGCGAGGTCGACGCGATCCGCGCGGCGGTGGAGGCGGACTACGCCGCCAAGGTGCGCGAGCAGGCGACCCTGCAGACCCGGGTGAGTGAGGTCAAGGCCGAGGTGCTCGCGCTCCAGGACCGCAGCACCGACTACCAGACGCTCAAGCGCGAGGTCGAGACCAACCGCGCGCTTTACGATGGCCTACTCCAGCGAATGAAGGAGGTCGGCGTCGTCGCCGGCATCAGCACCAACAACATCTCCATCGTCGACCGCGCCCAGGTCCCCGGGAGCGCCTACAAGCCCAATCTGCGCAACAACCTGATCAAGGCACTCGCCATCGGGCTCATCGCCGGGATCCTGCTGGCCTTCCTGCTGGAGCACATGGACGACACGGTCAAGGGCAGCGAGGACGTCGAGGGCCGCGTACGCGCCCCGTTGCTCGGGGTGATCCCCAAGGTCTCGGCGCGCCAGCACGGGATCGCGGAGGAGGAGATTGCGCTCCTCGCGGCCAAGGACCCCAAGAGCCCGCTGGCGGAGGCCGTGCGTTCGTTACGCACTCAGCTTATCTTTTCGACCGCGGACGGTGCCCCCAAGATCACCCATCTGACCAGTCCGGGCCCAGGAGAGGGCAAGACCACCGCCGCTGCCAATATCGCTATCACCTTCGCCCAGGCCGGCGGCAAGGTCCTCCTCATCGACGCCGACCTGCGCGCACCCTCGCTCCACCGGGCGTTCAAGCTCCCCAACACGATCGGGCTGACGAACTACCTCGCGGGCGACACCAAGCCCGCGGACATCGCGCAGGCGACCGAGATCACGCGCCTCTTCACGGTCACCAGCGGCCCCCTGCCGCCCAACCCTGTCGAGCTCCTATCCAGTGCCAAGATGCTGGATTTCCTGAGCCTCGCAAGCGAGCGTTTCGACTATGTCGTGCTCGATGGGCCGCCCGTCGTCGGCCTCGCCGACGCCCTGGTGCTGGCCAACCTCGCGCGCGCCACCATCTTGGTCGTCGAGTCCGGGCGGACGCGCTACGGGGCCATCGAGGGATCGATCAAGCGGCTCGTCGCCGCCAACGCCGCCATCATCGGGGCAGTGGTCAGCAAGCTCGGCCCGACCGGCAAGGGCTACGGTTATGGCTATAGCTATGATTACCATTACAGCTATACCTACGGGGACCGAGACCACCAGGCCGTCCTACCCAAGCGGGCCTAATCCTGGCGGGCAAGCCCCATGGTCCCGAGGCTGCTTGTTCTTGCCCTGGAGTTCTACCGCGCGCCACTGCGCTTCGGTCATCTGACGGATCCGGCGTTGCCCCTGCCGGCTGCCTTCGGCGACTGGTTGAGCGAGGCACTCGCCGCGGTGACGCCGGCCAACCTACCCGCGACCGCAGAGGCCCTGACCGCGGAGCCAACCGAGGTCGAGGCCGCCCTGGTCTTCTTCGTCCGGCAGGTCCTGCTGCTCCCCCAAGCCGATCATTACCGCGTCCTCGGCCTGCCCAGGCAGGCGGCGGACGGGGCGATCCGGCAGCACTACAGCCTCCTGGTGCGGATGTTCCACCCCGACCGCTCGCCGGGCGACGAGGAGCAGAGCAGGGCACTCACCGCCCGCATCAATGCCGCCTACCGGGTCCTGCGCGACCCGGAGGCCCGCCGCGTTTATGACCGCAGCCTCCCCGCCCCGCCGACGCCAGTCGACGAGACCCTCCATTTCTTCCGGCCGGGTACGGCTGTGATCCCCGCTGCCAAGCGCTCGGCCTTGCGGTCCGTGCTGCCGGGGTCCATGCGACGCGCTGGGCTCTGGGCCATGGCCGGCCTGGCAGTCGGTGGGCTCCTTCTGGTCATGACGCGCGAGCCCGATCCGCCGGCGCTTCGGATCAATCCGGATGCCGGCCGCGAGACCGCGAGTCGGCCGGCCTATCTCCGACAGGACAGCCAGCCGGCTCGGCCCGGTCTAATCAACGAGCCGGGCGAGCCGGCCTCGACGGGAGCCGACCCAAGGCCGACGGCGGACATCCCTGGGAGCCCCAATGTCTCAGGTCCGGAGCAACGAGATGCCCCGGAGCGGCCCAAGGTCCCGGTCCCCCACCCGGCCGACGGCGCCGCCGAGCCCAGCCCCCGCGATGAGCAGAAGGGGCCGGTGATCGCCGAAGTCGTGATCGACGAGCCCCTGGTCGGGTCTGGCCAACCCGCGCCCGATTCCGCTGTGCGCGGGACCGAGCCCAGACGGCAGGGTGTCGCGCGCGCTGAACCGGGCCTGCAACAATCCGCGATAGGCGTTCACCCAACGCTTTTGAGGTCTCGGCCGCCCCCCGGGGTCGACGACCCCAAAGACGGGAAAACTGAGCGCTCGCCGTAACTGAGAATGCGCCGCCGGGGCCCCTGGGCGCCTCGCCTTCTGCGAGTGGCGCGGGGTGAGGGAAGCCCGGCATGGCGGGCGTGCTCTCGTCTTCCGGGGCGACCCGGATGTCTCGCCGCGTTCGGTCGACAGCGTCTGAGGAGAGTCTGCGTTGGTCTTGGTTCGCCATCTCGTCCTGCTCGCCCTCGCCGTCCTATTGGTCTGGCGCATCGGGGGCTCTGCCATGTCCGCGCACTACGCCGAGCGGTTACGCCAGGGCGACCCAGGGGCCGCGGCCAGTGCCCTGACCTGGGACGAACGCCAGCCCGAGGCCCTGCTCGCGCAAGCGGCGGCCTTGCGAGAGACGGACCCAGACGAGGCGCTCCGCCTGCTCGCTCAGGCCTACCCGGGCAACCCGGCGGACAGCCGCGCGCTGGTCGCCTCCGCCCGCATCCTGCTGGAGCGCGGAGAAGCAGAGCGCGCCGACGCCCTCGTCGAGGCCGCGCTCGCGATCAGGCCGGCCGACCCGCGCCTCCAGCGCCAAGCGACGAGCTACTGGCTGACGCGGGGCGATCTCGCCAGGGGCCTGCGACATGCGTCGCTGGCCATGCAGACCAACCCATCCGCCAGGGAGCAGATCTTCCCGCTCCTGCTCAAGGTCGCGGAAGACCCCGCCACCCGCTCGGCACTCAGCCCGTTCGCAGTCTCGCCCCCCTCCTGGTGGGAGGCGTTCTTCGACGAGGTCGCGCGCCGCGCGCTCGATGTCGAGACGGTCCGCGCGCTCTTCACCCTGCGCAGCGAATCCTCGGCGGTACCGATTAGTGAGGACGAGCGCCGCGGCTACGTCGAGCGACTCATCAAGGAAGGGCGCATCACCGAGGCCTACGTCGCCTGGGTCAACGGTCTGACCCGGACCCAGCTCGCCCACCTCGGGCTCCTGCACGACCGGGGCTTCGAGCTCGACCCAAGCAACTGGGGCTTCGGTTGGCGGTTTCGCGGCGTGCGCAACGCGGTCGTCGATCGTGCCCGCACCCTCGGCACCGACGGCAATCGCTCGCTGCATCTGCGCTTCGACCGTCACCAAGGGCGGTTCGACCAGGTCGCCCAGACGCTGTTTCTTGATCCTGGGCGCCACCGCCTGACCGGGCGGGTACGCACCGACAGCCTAGAGACGAAGGGTGGGCTCAAGTGGGTCGTCCGGTGCCTGCTGCCGGAGCCCGCGCTGCTCGGTGAGACCGAACGTTTCCTCGGGGCCAATGAGTGGCGCGACTTCGCCGTCGAATTTGGCGTCCCCGAGACCTGCACGCTCCAGGAGCTGCGTCTCGTCTCGGCCGGCACCCGCGCCTTCGAGCACGAGATCAACGGGAGCGCCTGGTTCGACCGCATGGCGATCAACCGGCTGCCATCGAGCGCTGGACCCTGAGGAGTGCCCCGCCGCGGCGAGCGGATCGACCCCGTCGCCCAACGCGTGACCGGGGATCGGTCGCTAGACCCTGGACTCCGCGTGCTGGAGCAGCGGCCGGCTGAGGAAGCGCTTGACCCGCCAGACGCGCATCACCAGCCAGTAGTGCGAGCCGGCGACGACGAGGAAGCCCCAGAACATCCAGTGCTCCGGGACTCCCTGGAAATGGCCGATCAGCCCGATTCCGGCGAGGGCCGAGGCGAGGAGCACCATCAGACCGACCGTCTGCTTCGGGGTGAAGCCGGCGGCGAGCAGGATGTGGTGAAAGTGCTCCCGATCGGCGGCGAACGGCGAGCGTCCGAGGCGAATGCGCCGGCTCATCGTCACGACCGTATCGATCAACGGCAGGGCGAATAGCCACAGGGCCGTCACCGGGGCGAAAAGTCGCGCCTCCCCCTGCGACAGCCGCACCAGGAACCAGGCGAGCACGAACCCCAGGAACATACTGCCGGCGTCCCCCATGAACACCAGGGCGCGGCCCTTGAACCGCAGGTTGAAGGCGAGAAAGGCGAGGATCACGGCCGCGAGGACGACCAACAGACCGACCACCTCGCGCTGACCGCTCGGCCAGGCGATCAGCAGGAGGGAGCCGACCGCGATCAGCACCAACGACGCGGCGAGCCCGTCGATCCCGTCGCTCAGGTTGACTGCGTTGATTACGCCGACGGTGGCAAACAGGGTCAGCGGGATCGCAAGCATACCCAATGGGAGGGGCTGGTCCGCGAGCATCAGATGACCGAAATCGTGGAGCACGACCCCGGCGCCCAGGGTCATGATCAGGCCGGCGAGGAACTGGGCCGCGAAGCGCGCGCGCGCTGAGAGCTCCTGGAGGTCGTCGAGCACCCCGACCACCACCAGGACGAGCGCCCCCGCAAATAGGGCGCGATGGCCCGATAGCGGGCTATCCACGGTGAGTATCGCGAAGGCAAAGGCGATGAACATCGCAATGCCGCCCACCAGGGGCGTCGGGTGCTCGTGGGTCTTGCGCCCGCCGGGGTGATCGACCAGCCCGATGTGCCGCCCCACCGGCTGCAGACCCCAAAGCAGGACCGCGGCAGCCAGAAAGCCAATCACCGCACCGACGTATAATCCGTCCCCCACTTCGTCCCCCTTTTGAATTCTTGTTCTCGAGACCAGGGTCGCGGCATCGGCAGTGATGACGCGCTCACCCCGGATAACGCGAGCAACTTAGCAGCGAAACCTGTCACGCGAAAGAGACGAATTGCGAACTGGTTCACAGACTCCCCATTTCCCCATCCAGCCAGCACCGACCCGCCTTGATTGAAGCCCGAGCCAAGCCCCGTGCCGACCACCAGCTTTCGGACCCTGCTCGCCTACGTGACGCCCCACAAAGGCCTGCTGCTGGTTGCGGTAATCCTGATGCTGGGCGAGAGCGCGGTCGCCCTGGCCAACCCGTGGATCGCCGGGCGCTTCACCGAGCTGGTCATGACGCCGGACCTCAAGGGTCCGCTCTCGCTCCCCGCGCTCATGCTGCTCTGGGGCCTGCTCCTCGCGGCGCAGAGCGGGCTCAGCTTCGGGACCCGCTATCTGCTTGGCAGCACCGGCGAGGCCATGCTCGCGAGCCTGCGCACGCGGCTCTATGACCACCTCCAGTCGCTGCCGCTTGACTATTTCCACGAGCGGCGCCGCGGCGAGGTCCTCGCCCTGCTCAGCAACGACGCGGCCCAGATCAGCAGCTTCGTCACCGGGACCCTGGTCGCGCTGCTGCCGCTCCTGGTCACCTTCGCGGGCGCCTTCTACCTGCTATTCCGGATCAGCCCGCCGATCGCCGCCCTGGCGGGCCTCATGGTCCCGCTCTTCTACCTCTCAATGAAGCTGATCGGCCGGCGCATCCGCCCGCTGTCCTCCGCCTGGGTGCGCACCCACGCCGAGATGTTCGCGACCCTGGAGGAGAACATCGGCATGCTCCCCGCGATCAAGTCGTTCACCCGCGAGGCGCATGAGTCCGACCGCTTTCAGCGCAGCAACGTCAAGCTGCTCGACATCGCCAAACGCCAGCTCCTGGTCGAGTCGCTGCTGACCCCCACCGTGCACCTGCTCGCCGGCCTGGGCCTGCTCATCCTCCTCTACCTCAGCACGCGGCAGATGCACGCCGGTACGCTCCAGCCGGCCGAGATGGTGAGCATCCTGCTCTACGGCATGCTGCTAACCCGCCCGGTAAGCGGTCTCGCGGGGGTCTACGGGCAGGTGCAGGCCGCGCGCGGCGCCGCCGCGCGTCTGATCGAGGCTTTCGCCGTGCGTCCTGAGCCCGACGACGCCGGCGCCCCCGCGCTCCCACCCATCGCAGGGCGCATCCGGCTGGAGGGGGTACACTTCGGCTACACGGGACGTCCACCCGTCCTCACCGGGGCCGACCTGGAGATTGACGCGGGCGAAACGGTCGCGCTCACCGGCGCAAACGGCTCGGGCAAGAGCACCATCATCCACCTGCTGATGCGCTTCGCCGACCCCGACCAGGGCCGCATCCTGATCGACGGCACCGACATCCGCGCCGTCAGCATCGCGGGCCTGCGCCGCCAGATCGGTCTGGTGGCCCAGCACGTCCTGCTACTGAATGGCAGCGTGCGCGAGAACATCGCCTACGGTCGACCGGGGGCCGATCAGACCGAGATCGAGGCGGCGGCACGCGCGGCCCAGGCGCATGAGTTCATCGTCGGCCTGCCCCAGGGCTACGACACCCGGATCGGCGACCAGGGCATCCGGCTCTCCGGCGGCCAGCGCCAGCGCATCGCGCTCGCCCGAGCCCTGCTCAAGGACCCGCCGATCCTGGTGCTCGACGAGGCGACGGCGATGTTCGACCCCCAAGGGGAGCTCGCCTTCATCGAGGACTGCCACCAGGTGCTCGACCAGCGCACGGTGATCCTCATCACTCACCGCCCGGCGAGCCTGGCGCTCGCGGACCGCGTACTGGTGATGCGGGACGGGCGCCTGGTCGAGGGCGAACCCCACGCGCGGGCGGCGGGGGCCTAGTCCACAGCCGCCTCGGCGCGGCGGCAGATCTCCCGGGTAAGGCCGGCGAAGATCAGCCGGTGCACGGGCTCTAGCGAATACCAGTAGAGCAGGCCCCATACGCCCGCTGGGTGCCAGTAGGCGGTCGCGGTGAGCCGCGTGCGGCCGTTGGCGAGGGGGAGGATCTCGAGCTCAAGGACGCCAGCGCCCGGGGCGCGCATGCCGAAGGCGAGGGTCAGGCGGCGCTCGGGCTCGATCCCGATCACGTCCCAGTAGTCGATCTTGTCACCCAGCCGGACCTCGCTCGGGTGGCGCCGCCCGCGGCCGAGACCCGGACCGCCGATCGCCCAGTCGAGGACCTCGCGCAGGGTCCACAGCCAGTTGAGGTAGTAATAACCGTTGTCCCCGCCGATGGCCGAGACCACGCGCCAGACCGCGTCCGGTGAGGCGCTGGTCTCGGCGCTGCCCGAGGCGCGTTTGGCGTAGTAGGCGTAGTCGACGCGCCGCTTGCGCATGGCGAAGGCCCCCTCGGTCCAGCGCGCCTGGACCTCGGCGTTGCGCTCGGCAGCGAAGGCGGCCTCGACCGACTCGCGGAAGTCGAGCAGACGCTGCGGCACGAGGCGGCGAAGCTCGGCCCCGTCCGCGGTGAAGTCGTGCTTGAGCCCCTCGATCAGGGCGCGCGCGACGTTCGTCGGCACCGAGGTGACGAAGCGCAGCCAGTAGGACGAGAGCCTCGGCGAGAGGACCGGCACTGGGATGATCCAGGGCGGACGCCGCCCGGCCGAGGCCGCAAGCTGGCGCATCATCGCCTCGTAGGTCAGCGCCTCGGGGCCTGCCGCGTCGAGGAGCTTGCCCTTGGTCGCCTCCAACATCGGCGCTCGCACCAGGTATTCGAGGAGGTTATCGAGCGCGATCGGCGGGGACTTGGCGCGCACCCAGCGCGGGGTGACCATCACCGGCAGGTGATAAACCAGGTCACGCATCACCTCAAAGGCCGCCGAACCGGGACCGACGATGATCCCGGCGCGGATCTCGGTCACCGGCACCCGGCCAGCGCGCAGCACCTCGCCGGTCTCGCGGCGGGAGACGATGTGCTCGCTGCCGGCGTCCTCGGGGACCAGCCCGCCCAGGTAGACGATGCGCCCGACCCCGCCGTCCTCGGCCGCCTTGGCGAAGTTGGCCGCCGCCTCCAGGTCCAGGCGCCCGAAGGCCTTGCCCGCCGCCATCGAGTGCACCAGGTAGTAGGCGATCGACACGCCGGCCAGGGCGGCCGGGAGCGTATCGGGATCGAGTGCGTCGGCCTCGACGATCTCCACCCCCGGCCAGGCGCGTGCCTCCAGCACCTCGCGCCGTCGCGCGGCGACCCGCACCGGCACACCCGCCGCCAAGAGGCGCGGCACTAGGTAGGTGCCGATGTAACCGCTGGCCCCGAAGACCAGCCGCAGCCCGGGTTCGCTCCCGGCCCCGCCGTGCGTCCCGGGACCCTCGTCCGGCGCCACCGCGAGCGCCCGGGGTTGTCCATCCGCGTTCATACGCACAACCCGCCTGCGCCGCGGCGCCGGCGCTGGCCCCTAGAGCCGCTGGGCGGAGAAGGTATCGCAGGCGCTCATCCTGCCCTCCTCCATGCCGCGGCGGAACCAGCGCACCCGCTGCTCGGAGCTGCCGTGGGTGAAGCTGTCCGGGGCGACGCGGCCGCGCGCCTGCTTCTGCAGCCGGTCGTCGCCGATCGCGGCGGCGGCGGTGAGCGCCTCCTCCAGGTCACCCGGCTCGAGAACATTGCGGGCGCGGTCCGCATGGTGGGCCCACACCCCGGCGAGGCAGTCCGCCTGCAACTCCAGGCGCACCGAGAGCTGGTTGCCCTCGGTCTCGCCGCTGACCCGCCGCTTGGTCTGCACCTGATCCGAGATGCCAAGCAGATTCTGGACGTGGTGTCCAACCTCGTGGGCGATTACGTAGGCCTGGGCGAAGTCCCCCGGGGCGCCGAAGCGCGTGCGCATCTCGTCGTAGAAGGCGAGGTCGATGTAGACCTTCTCGTCCGCCGGGCAATAGAAGGGCCCCATGGCCGCCTGGCCAAAGCCGCACGCCGAAGAGGTCATGCCGGTGTAGAGGACCAGGCTGGGCTCGCGATAGGCCTCGCCGCCCTCGCGGAAGAGGGCATGCCAGGTGTCCTCGGTGTCGGCCAGGACCACGGAGACGAACTCGGCGAGCTCGTCGCTCGATCCGCCGACCGGCGCCGAGACCTGCGAGCGCGGCTCTGGGGCCAGCCCGGGGCCCCCGCCGTCGATGAGCACGCTCGGATCGACCCCGAAATAAAGCAGGGCGAGGACCAGGACGATGGTCCCCAGGCCCCCGCCCACGCCCTTGCGCCCCATCCGCACCGGGATGCGCGCCCGGTGCGTGCCGTCCCCGGGGAAACCGCCGAGGCCACCCTCACCGCGGCGGTCCTCGACGTTCTCGCTGCGTCGGCCGGTCTTCCAGCGCATGTGCCCCTCCAGGATGAGACGAGCTCGGATTGCGGATTGCGGATTTTGGTCAGTCGGCGGGCGCTCGCAGTGGCACCGACGGCGCGTGGTCGTCCTGACAGAAACGGCGGATCAGCCCGCGCAGGAGCTCGATGGTCGGCGGGATGCGGGCCGCCTCCAGAAACTCGTCGGGCTGGTGGGCCTGGGCGATGTCGCCGGGACCCAGCACGATGGTCTGCATCCCGAGCCGGTCGAAGAACGGGGCCTCGGTGCCGAAGCTCACGGCCTCGGCCGGGTGCCCGGTCAGCGCCTCACCCGCCCGGACGATCTCGGAGTCGGCCGGTGTCTCGACCGGCGGGATGGCGCCGAAGAGCGGCTGCACCTCCCAGGCGAGCCCGCGTCGCTCGGCCACCGCGGCGACCCGCTCCGAGAGCTCGCCGCGCAGGTCCTCGACCCCGAGCCCGGGCAGGACCCTCAGATCGATGTGCAGCTCGCACTGGCCGCAGATGCGGTTGGGGTTGTCGCCGCCGTGGATGTGGCCGAGGTTCACGGTAGGGAATGGAACCGGGAAGGCGGGGTGGCGATGCCGGACGGCGAGCCCCTCGCGCCAGCGGATGATCTCGGTCATCACCTCGTGCATGCCGTCCAGGGCGTTGCGCCCGAGGCTCGGGTCGCTCGCGTGCCCGGTGCGCCCGGTGAGCCGGATCGCCTCGCCCATCACCCCCTTGTGCAGCCGCACCGGCCGCAACCCCGTGGGCTCCCCGATCACCGCGTAGCGCCCGAGCGGCCGGCCGGCGGCGACCAGGGCGCGGGCCCCGCTCATCGAGGACTCCTCGTCCGCGGTGGCGAGGATCACCAGCGGCCGCTTGAGGTCGCCCGCCCCAAGGCCGCGAGCGGCCTCGATGGCGATGGCGAGGAAGGACTTCATGTCCGAGGTCCCGAGCCCGTAGAGCCGGCCGCCGTCCTCGGTGAGACGCAGGGGGTCGTGGGTCCAGCGCTCCGGGTCGAAGGGGACGGTGTCGGTGTGGCCGGAGAAGACCAGCCCGCCGGGGCCGCTGCCCAGGGTCGCGATCAGGTTGGCCTTCCCGGGGTGATCGGGGATGGGCGCCACCTCGACCCGGAAGCCAGCGGCGGCGAGCCAATCGGCGAGGAGCTCGATCACCCGACCATTGCCCTGGTCGAGCTCGGGGGTCACGCTGCTGACCGAGGGGGCCGCAATCAGCCCGGCGAGCATTGCGGACAGGGACGGCGCTTGGCTGCTCATGGTAACTTTTCGGTTTCCTCAGTCATGGCCTGGAAAAACAAGGCCGCCTCTCGACCCAGCCTCCCGAGCCAGCTTATCCCGCCCGTGAACCCTTCGCCAACGCCCGACCGGGGTGATCCCACCATCCGCCCCGCCGGCCTCGCCGACCTCGATGCCCTGGTCGCACTCGAGAACGAGAGCTTCACCGGCGATCGCATCACTCGCCGCCAGTTCCGCTACATGCTGACCAAGGCGCGTGCCGACACCCTCATCGCCGAAGGCGGTGGCGCGCTGCTCGGCTATGTGCTCCTGCTCTACAGCCGCGCCACCTCGGTGGCACGCCTCTACTCCATCGCGGTGGCGGCCAAGGCACGCGGGCGCGGGGTCGGCCAAGCCCTGGTCGGCGCGGCCGAGGCGGCCGCCTGGGGCAAGGAGCGCGCCTATGTGCGGCTTGAGATCCGGCGCGACAACCTCGCCTCCCAGCGCCTCTTCGAGACCTGTGGCTACCGCCGCTTCGGGGTCCTCTCGGACTACTACGAGGACCACATGGAGGCCCTGCGCTACGAGAAAAGCCTGACGCCGAACCTCATCCAACAGTTGGCCCGGGTCCCTTACTACGAACAGACCCTGGATTTCACCTGCGGGTCTTCCTCCCTGATGATGGCGATGAAGGCACTGGAGCCCGAGATCGTGCTCGACCGCATGCTGGAGCTCCGCATCTGGCGCGAGGCGACGACGGTCTTCATGACCTCCGGCCACGGCGGCTGCGGCCCACTCGGGCTGGCCCTGGCCGCGCACCACCGCGGCTTCTCGGTGGAGGTCTATGTCAACGACCCGGGAGTGCCGCTCGTGGACTCGGTGCGCAGCCCAGAGAAGAAGGAGGTCATGCGTCTGGTCCACGAGGACATGCTCGCGGAGCTGCAACGCAAGGGCATCCCGCTGGTCTATGGGACGCTGAGCCTGGAGGAGCTCCAGGGCCGCTTTGCCGCCGGCGCCGTCCCGCTGGTGCTGATCAGCTCCTACCGGATCTACGAGGAGAAGTTTCCCCACTGGGTGGTGGTGACGGGGTTCGACGAGCACTTCGTCTACGTGCACGACCCCTACGTGGACTACGAGAACGGAGAGACGACCTTGGATTCGATCAACATGCCCATCCCGCAGAGGGAGTTCCGCCGCATGGCCCGCTACGGGCGGGCTGGGCTGCAGGCCGTGGTGCTGGTGTCGCGGGGCGAGGGCGGCCGAGGGGCGCGAGGTGGCTGAGCACATCCTGCTCGTGGAGCAACCGGGCGACTGGAAGTCCGGCTTCCCCCGCCTGCCGGTGGTCACCGCGCGCGACTACCTGGCCGGGGGCGGCTACTCGGCGGACCGCGAGCTGCGCGTCATCAACCTCTGCCGCAGCTACCGCTATCTGAGTATCGGCTATTACTGCTCGCTGCTCGCCGAGGCGCGCGGGCATAAGGCGATCCCCTCGGTGCGGACCATCCAGGAGCTCGCCAGCCGCGACATCTACAGCCTAGCCACCGAGGAGCTCGACGCCCTGGTACAGAAGCTGCTCGGACGGCGCAAGCCGGGGCTGCAGCCGACCGCCTACGAGCTCACCACCTTCTTCGGCCAATGCGACATCAAGGAGCTGCAGCCGCTCGCGCGCCAGATCTTCGAGACCTTCCGCTGCCCCATCCTGCGGGTCGAGCTGCGCCTGCACGGGACCTGGCGCATCGGGGCGATCAAGGCGCTACCGATCGGCGGGCTGTCCCCGGAGCAGGAGGAGGGCTTCTTCCGCGCCCTGGAGTGGTACCTCTCCCAGCGCTGGCGCCAACCACGTGCGCGCCTGAGCTACAAATACGATCTGGCCATCCTCCACGACCCCACCGAGGAGCTGCCGCCCTCCAACACAAAGGCCCTGCAGAGCTTCGTGCGCGCCGGCAAGGCGCTGGGGGTCAACGTCGAGCTCATCCAGCGCAAGGACTTCAGCCGACTCGCCGAGTACGACGCCCTCCTCATCCGCGAGACGACCAAGATCGGCCACCACACCTTCCGCTTCGCCAAGAAGGCGGATAACGAGGGGATGGTGGTGTTCGACGACCCCGAGTCGATCATGCGCTGCACCAACAAGGTGTATCTGGCCGAACTCCTGGAGGCCAACCGCATCCCGCGGCCCAAGACGCTCATCCTGCGCAAGGAAAACCTACTGGAGACCGAGGAGGCGGTCGGCTATCCGGTGGTACTCAAGATCCCGGAGGGCTCCTTCTCGCGCGGGGTCTTCAAGGCCGAGGACCGTGCCGAGCTGACCCGCATCGCCGGGAAGCTCTTCAAGGACTCGGACCTGATCCTCGCCCAGGAATACCTCTACACCCCCTACGACTGGCGCATCGGCATCCTCGGGCGGCGGCCGCTCTATGCCTGCAAGTACTTCATGAGCGGGAGCCATTGGCAGATCGTCAAGCATGAGGTCGACGGCAAGCACGAGGAAGGGACCTTCGAGACCGTGCCGATTGCCGACGTGCCTCAGGAGGTCGTGCGCACCGCGCTCAAGGCCGCGAACCTGATCGGCGACGGACTCTACGGCGTGGACATGAAGCTGACCGAGCGCGGGCCGGTGGTGATCGAGGTCAACGACAACCCGAACCTGGACGCCGGGGTGGAGGACAAGGTCCTGGGTGAGGACCTCTACCGCGCGATCATCGGGGAGTTCGTCACCCGCCTGGATCGCCGCCGTGCCGGGGGGCGCTGAGGCGCAATTGGGGCAGCGGCCGCTTGCCGCCGCCCTCCCGCACCTGGAGCGCTATCGCCCCATCGTCGACGACTGGGCGGCCTTCCGCGCCGCGCTCGCGCGCCCGCTGCCGACCTGCATCTGGGCGAACCCGAGCCGGATCACCCCCGAGGGACTCGCCGGGGTCCTCGCCGCGGACGGTATCGAGGCCCGGCCGCTGCCTTGGCGGCCGGGCGCGTTTCGCCTCGGGGCCGGGTTCAAGTCGGGGCGCTGGTGGTGGTTCTGCGCCGGACTCGCCCATGCGCAGGAGGAGGTCTCCCAGGTCCCGGTCGCCCTCATGGAAATCAGACCCGGACAGCGCGTGCTCGACCTGTGCGCCGCGCCCGGCGGCAAGGCGGCGCAGATCGCCTTCGCCCTGAGCAACCGCGGGACCCTGGTCGCCAACGACTTCGCCGTGGGGCGGCTCAAGGCCCTGCAAGGCAACCTGGACCGGCTGGGCGCGGTCAACGTCACCACGACCTGCCGCGACGCCGCCAACTGGCCGACCGCGAGCGGTCAGTTCGATCGCATACTGGTCGACGCCCCCTGCTCCAGTGAGGGGACGCTGCGCCGCAACACCAGCCTCGGCGAGCGCCTTGGGGTCGAGCTCTCCGAGCGCCTCGCCGCACGCCAGCGCGCCCTGCTGCGCAAGGCGGTACAGCGGCTCCGGCCGGGCGGGCGCGCGCTCTACTCCACCTGCACCTTCGCCCCGGAGGAGAACGAGCTGGTGGTCGCGGCGATCCTCGGCGAGTACGGGGGGCGGGTACGGCTGGTGCCGCAGTCGGTGCCGGGCCTGATCACCGCGCCGGGCGTCACGCACTGGGCGGGTCGATCCCTCGACTCGGAGCTGGCAGGCTGCCTGCGCATCTGGCCGCATCAAAACGACAGCGGTGGCTTCTTCGTCGCGGTCCTGGAGAAGGAGGCGAGCGCCCCCGGGGAGGACGAGCCCGAGGTGGCGGAGCTGGTCGCGGAGCCGGACCCACGCTGGATCGCCAACCTCAGCGAGCACTACGGACTGCCCCCGGACCTCTGGGCGGGCTACCGCGTCCACCGCCAGACCCGCCGCGGCTTGCACCTCGCCGCCGCGGATCACGTCCCACCCGCCGCGGCGCCCGGCGAGGGCTCGGGGATCTTCTTCTACCGCACCAACCTGCGCCCGTCCAAGCTCACCACCGCCGGCGCGATGGGCCTCGGGCGGCACGCCACCCGCGCGCGCGTCGAGCTCAGCGCGAACCAACGCGACGCCTACCTCGGCCGCCGGGAGATCAGCCCCAACCCGGCCCAGGCGGCGGCAATGCCGCGCGGGCAGGTGATCGTCACCTACCGCGGCTTTCCCCTGGGGATCGCGGTCCACCACCGCTCCGGGGTGCTGGAGAGCCTATTCCCGACCCATTGGAGCGGCTGCGCGGGGGAGGGCATCGAGGGCGGCAGCCGACTCGACTGATCACGGCAACGCGCCCGGGCCGTGGCGCGCGCGTCTGCAACCCGGGATACCGGGGGCGGCTCCGCCGGGGCGAGCGGAGTCACGCGCGCGTCGGCAGCGCAGGGGAGCTGGCACCCCCAAGCCGACCAGCCGGCACCGTCAAGCAGCGCCAGAGGCACCGCTGCCCGTCAGTCGCAACCTCGGGGTGGGAGATCCCGCCTAGCCGAGCGCGCGGGCGAGCTCATGGGTCGCCTGAGCGCGGAAGCGATCGGCCTCCGCAGGGACGTCGATCTCGCGCGCCAGTGACTCGACTAGATTCAACACCTTATCCCGCGAGCTCAACGGCCCGGCCGCTGCCATGGTCTGCTGGCACACGAGCGGGGCGATCGGGCCCAGATAGGTGACGAGCAGCTTGCACAGGGTATTTTGTATCCAGTGTGCGTCGCCGCCCCCACCGGTCCCTTCCGAGGAAATTCGCTGGAGCACCTCGTCGCTGGTCGGTAGTCCGCCGCGCCTGTGCGCGGCAACACCGGGCTCGATCCGGTAGGTTCCGCTGCGCAGGTTCTGGAGCGTCGCGATGGCGCGCTCACCATGGCGCGGACCCGCCATCACGGAGACGATGGCGCCGTCCTCAACGCCGATCGAGATGAGGTGGTTATCGTCGGTGCGAACGTACACCGTGTTGGAGCAACGCTTGCCAATCAGCATCTTGAGCAGATCGACCAGCTCGTTTCGCGTAATGATGTCGTTCATAAGAAACCGTCCCGATCCTCAGCTTGGAGTAATTCGACCTCGCTTCCCGGCGGCTTGATGCTTCGCGCCACACTGGCCCTTGCGCAGGGCCGGTGATCGGTCGGCTCAGGACCGGCCGGCGCCGGTGGTACCGCGTGCACCGCCTCACGCAAGCCCCATCCCAGGCGCAGGAGAATCATAGTGTTCCGTATCGCGGCACAATGCGGCACGGCTCACATAACCAACCCGAGGGCTCGCGCAAGTGCAAATTTGCTGGGGACCGTCACAGTTCCTGACCGCGCGTACCGAGCGGCCGGCCTGGCTGCGGGACCTGGGGAGAGGGCGTCTCGCCCTGGGGAGCGAGGAAGACGGGGGCCGGCACCGCCAACTGGAAGTCGGTGCATCCCTGCCCAAGGGCCCAGGCGCGGATCGTTGGCAGCGGGGCGAGCGGCCTCGCCCCGCCTCGGGCGAGGTCGGCCGCAGCCGAAGTCGGGGGCCGCTGCCCCGTCAGCCGCGGACGCCGAAGCGATAGCGCTCGGGCAGTGCGGCTTGCGGCGATTGGGCGAGCGGCTCGGTCTCGGTCACCGGACAAAGGCGCTCGCGCAGCATGATGAGTGCGACCAGCAGCTCCTCGTCATCGACCAGCTCTTCGATCTCTGCGAGACGCTGGCGGGCGTAGGTGCGATCGGACTTCATCCGGTCGAGATCCACCGGCTGATTGAGCTTGCGTCGGACCTGGAGCTTGAACCTGGCCAGGGCCTGCGCCAGCTCCAGACGGTCGCCGAGGTCGGTTTCTGCGGTTGCCATGGGAGTCGCTCCGGTCACCCGCTGGTTACTGCTTCCTAAGAGAACGAGACCCGTGCGACTCCGGTCAGGCGGGGTGACAGAGAACGCGCCGACGGGGTTGCTTCCCGGCCTCGAGCGCGATCCTAGCCGCGCGGTCCCCCGGAAAATGCGGCCGGACTCACACTCCAGAGACGTTCCAGTTGCGGAAGGCCAGGACCCAGGAGGAGATCCCCGGGTTCTCGCCGCCGCGGCGCATGAGGACCTCGCCGATCTCGATCAGCGCCTCGCGCAGCGAGACGACCTCCTGGCGCCAGAGCACCTCGGGCAGCCCTGGGCGGTCGGCCATGGTCGCCGCCGCGAGCGAACCGGCCCCACCCCACCAAGCGTTGGCATTGAGCTTGTGCCAGAGCCCTGTGGGATCTTCGGCCTGTCCCGCGATCAGGGCCGCGACCTCCGCCGCCCTCGGCTCGCCGATCCGCACCAGGGCCTCGTGCAGCCACTGGAGCGCGGCGAGCACCCGTTCCTCATCGGATGTCATCGGCCGTCCCCGCGCGGGCCCAGGTGCTCGGCGACGAGGGCGCGGATCGCCCGCTCCTTGCGCACCACGTCCGCGGAGAGTGCAAGCTGGACGCGGGCCTTAGTCAGATTCTCGCCCGGCGCCGAGACGCGAAAGTAGCGGTCACCCTCCAGGTGATCGGTAAGAAAGCGCAGCCCGAGCTCGAACGGGACCAGCCGTACCGCCTCGTAGACCAGGCTGATCTCCGCCGGGGCGAGCAGGCCGCGGGTCTCCTCGGCATAGGCGCCGAGCAGGGCGGCGAAGAGTCCGAGGTCGAGCTCCACCGCTCGCTCACTACCGGGCGCCTCGCCGCGGCGGTTGCAACAGGAGCGCACACAGTCGCCCAGGTCCAGGAGCCAAAGCCCCGGCTGGACCGTATCGAGATCGACCAGGCTCAGCGCGCGGCAGCCCGCGAGGTCGAACAGGATATTGTCGAGCTTGGGGTCGCCGTGGGTAACCCGCTCCACGATAAGCCCTTGCTGGCGCGCGACCTCGAGCATGTCCACCCCACCGCGGCCGGCAGCAACCTCGCGGATGGCCTCACGCACCTCGGGGGTGTGACAGACGCCACCGCCTCGCTGGAGTACCTGGGTGAACCGTTGCAGGTAGGCAGGGGTGTCGTGGAAGCCGGGAAGGGTGATCGCCAGGCGCTGCGCCGGCAGATCGCTCACCAGACGGTGAAAGCTCCCGAGCACCCGACCGATTTCGGCCGCCTGCGCCTCGGTCTCGACTCGGGGCAGGGCGCGGGCATCGGGGATCAGGGTCATCAGGCGCCAGAACGCGCCCTCGGCATCGCGCACCCAGGATGTGCCGTCCGCCGCCGAGATCAGGACCGGCAGCCGCAGCCCCGAATCGGCCTGCCGGCCCAGGTGCCTCGCGAGCACCGCCAGATTGGCCATGATGCGCTCGGGCGCGGGGAAGACCCGAGGATTGATCCGCTGCAGGACAAACCCGCCCTCCCCCGCCGCGACCAGATAGGTGTCGTTGATCAGCCCGGTGCCGAACGGCACCACCGAGGCCACCGGGAGACCGATGGCGAAGCGCTCAGCGACCTGGACGGGATCGGCCATACCCCTACTCTGCCAGCCGTAGGCGCCGATTGTCACGCCGCCGACCGCGCGGGCAGCACGTTCGGCGGCGAGGATGCGCTACCATCGGGCGACGATTGACCCCGGCGCGGCGCGACTCGGGCTGGGGCAGGCAGTAGAAATCCACTCGGCGGGCGGCGGGCATGGCGGAGTTCAAGGAGCGGGTGTTCGTGTTCACGGGCGCGACCTTCGAGGCGGCGCTGCGTGACTGGGAGGCGGAGCAGATCGCCGCCTATCCCCACCGCGAGGAGCTGATCCGCGTGACCGCCCTGGCAATGCGCGACTTCCTCGAATCGGCGGCGGTGCGCCGCCACAAGATGACCCTAAAGGGTGAAACCGAGTCCTGATCGCGGCTGTCTGTACCGTCCGAGACCGCGGCGGGCGACGATACGCACTCAACCACCGGCGCCCTGACCCCGCGCCCAACAGCAAATCAGAAGGAGGAGCTGGGATGGACAGTACGACCACGATCGACGAGATCCAGCGCGGGGACCCCCGCATCAACCGAATCGGCTTCGGCCACCCCTGGCGCTGGCTCGCCCTGGGCTGGCGCGACATTCAGGCCGCCCCGCTCCACAGCCTGCGGTACGGCGCCGCGATCGTCGTGCTCAGCGGGCTCATTCTTGGCCTGACCCTGATCGGGCGACTGAGCTTCCTGATCCCCTTCCTCACGGCTGGATTTTTCCTAGTCGCCCCCTTGCTCGCCATCGGGCTGTACCAGATGAGCGCCCACCTGGAGCGGGGCGAGCCGCTCACGACCTGTCAGGCGCTGGAGGCCGTCCGACGCAATCAGGGCCAGCTCGGGGTGGCGACCGGGTTCCTGTTCATGATCCTGCAGCTTTGGATCCTGGCTTCGGTGTTCCTCTTCATCATGCTCTTCCACGCACCCTTCCCGACCTGGGAGAACTTCGTCCCGGTGGTGGTGTATTCCGGTCAGCACAGCGCCCTGCTGGGCGCCCTGATCCTGGTCGGCGCCTTCTTCGCGGCCTGTGCCTTCTGCATCAGCGCGGTCACCATCCCGATGCTGATCGACCGGCCCATTGACGGCTTCACCGCCATGCGCACGAGCGTCCGGGCGGTGGCCCAAAACTGGGCACCGATGCTGCTCTGGGCGGGGCTCCTGGTGCTCATCGTCGGGGCGGGGCTGCTCACCTTCTACGTCGGTCTTTTTCTCGCCGTCCCCCTGGCGGGGCACGCCACCTGGCATGCCTACCGCGACCTAGTGCCGCGGGATTGACCGGTTGCGGCCCCGCCTCAACCGTCATCCGGTTGCGGCAGGGCGCTGAGGAAGTCGCGCACCTGCTGGCGCAACAGCGTCGCCGCGGGGGCCAGCTTGCGCGCCACCAGGCGCTCCCGCTCCCAGTCGAGCTCGAAGGAGTAGCTGTGGCGGAAGACGTGGCGGAAACCCCGGAGGTCTTCGAGCAGCCGATAGAGCTCCTCGTCGATGACGGCGGGCCGATAGTGCCCAACGCTCAGCTTCATCCGTTTGAGGAGGTCGGAGTGCCAGGTCTGCGGACCCCGGTCATTCTCGAAAAAGCGTGCGATGGCGCGGAAGATGGCCTCGCAGCCGGTGTAGAAGTTGTGCAGCAAGTAACCGATTGCCGCCCGGTCGTAGAGATCGACCTGGTCCTCCGGGAGGTCGAGCTTCGCCTGGGCCGGTGCGAACGCCGCCTCCAGTCGTTCGATCTTGCGCAGCTCATCCTCAATGTCGGCCTTCAACAGCTCCAGGTTGTATTTCATAAACGAGCTCACCTCGGTCCATGACCTTGCGCACGAAAACGGGGTCGTCGTCCTGGCTGTAGAGATCGATCGGGCAGCCGAGCGCCGCCTCCAGGTCGCGCCGCAGCGCCCAGTAATCCGCCGCGCTGACCGGGATGGCGAGGAGATCCACGTCAGACTCCTGACGGGCCGTGCCCTCGGCGACCGAGCCGAACAGCCAGGCCGCACGCACCCCGTACCGGCGCAGGACGGCGACGCCCTGCTCGCGCAGCCGCCGGCGACGCTCGGCCGACCGCGCGGAGCGCTCGGCGCACTCCCGCCGCAACCGCCGCTCGATCCGGGATAGGTCGAAAGCCGACAACGGGGATTCCTCCAGTCTGCCGCCCGACATCTTACCGCCGCGACGCCGCTCCGGAAGTCGAGACACCGGCGCCGTATAATCCTCCGTTAACGACAGCCCCGGCTGCACCCGCCTACGACCTTGCCCCACCCCGTGATCTCCCGTCTCGCTCACGGCCTTTGGCTCCTGGTTCCCGCCACGATCGCGGCTCTCTGGTATCTGGCCCCGTCCGAGACCCCGGCGGAGCTCGCGTACACAGAGGGACAGGTGCAGCGCGGCGAGCTGGTGGCGACGGTCTCCGCGACCGGCACCCTGAGCCCGCTGGTGACGGTGCTGGTGGGGAGTCAGGTCTCGGGCACCATCCAGTCCCTGCACGCGGACTTCAACGCGGCGGTGACCACCGGCGAGGTGATCGCCCAGATCGAGCCGGCGCTCTTCCGCGCCCGGGTGGCGGAGGCGGAGGCCAAGCTGCAGAGCGCCGAGGCCCAGCGCGACAAGGCCTGGGTGACGGTGCTCGACGCCCGCCGCCACCTGGAGCGGCAGACCGGGCTGCAAGCCCGCTCGATGGTCTCGGAGAGCGACATGGATGCCGCCCGCTTCGCGGTGGACGCGGCGACGGTGGAGCATCGCATCCGCGAGGCGGCGGTCGCCGAGGCCGTCGCCTCACTGGAGCACGAGCGGCTGAATCTCCAGCACACCACTATCCGCACCCCGATCGACGGCGTGGTGATCTCGCGCGACGTCGACGTCGGCCAGACCGTGGCAGCCAGCCTGCAGGCCCCGACGCTCTTCACCATCGCCCAGGACCTCAGGCAGATGCAGATCGAGACCGCGGTCGACGAGGCCTTCATCGGGTCGGTCGCCGAGGGCCAGCCGGTGAGCTTCACGGTCTTCGCCTACCCCAAGCGCCGCTTCCAGGGGCGTTTGGCGCAGGTGCGGCTGCAGCCGAAGGTCGAGGCTGGGGTGGTCAAGTACAACTGCATCATCGACGTCGACAACACCGACCTGGCCTTGAAGCCGGGGATGACCGCGACCGTGGCGATCGAGGTCGACCGTCGCGAGGACGCGCTCAAGGTCGCCAACGCCGCCCTGCGCTTCGTGCCGACGCTGGAGCCCGAGGCGCTGCAAGAGCTGCGCGCGGGACTCCAGTCGGGCGAGGGCCTGATCTGGGTCCCCAGTGCCACCGGTCTTGAGCCACGTAAGGTGCGGATCGGGCTGGTCGGCGAGCGGGAGACCGAGCTCCTGGGCGAGGGCCTAGTGACGGGGATGCCGATCGCACTGCCCCAGCGCAAGGACGAGCGACGCCCGGCTCGGCCCGCGTTCAGCCTATTCTGAAGCCCCCATGCCGCCGCTGATCGCGCTCGAGCAGGTGCACAAGCGCTACCTGATGGACGGCGTCGCAGTCCACGCCCTGCGCGGGATCGACCTTGCCGTCGAGCGGGGCGAGCTGCTCGCCATCATGGGACCCTCCGGCTCGGGCAAGTCGACCCTGATGCATATCCTCGGCTGCCTCGACCTACCCGACTCAGGGCGCTACCGGCTCGACGGGGTCGACGTCACGCACATGGACCCCGACGCCCTGGCCCACACGCGCAACCGCACCATCGGCTTCGTGTTCCAGAGCTTCAACCTGCTCGCGCGCACCAGCGCCCTGGAGAACGTCGAGACCCCGCTCATTTACGCGGGGGTCGGCAGGGATGAGCGGCGCGAGCGCGCGCGTGCCATGCTGGAGCGCATGGGCCTGGGCGACCGCATGGGCCACCTGCCCAGTCAGCTCTCCGGCGGCCAGCAGCAGCGGGTCGCGCTCGCCCGTGCTCTGGTCACCCGCCCGCCGCTGCTGCTCGCCGACGAGCCCACCGGCAACCTCGACAGCCGCACCAGCGCCGAGATCCTCGCGCTGCTCGACGAGCTCAACCACGCCGAGGGTGTCACCGTGGTACTGATCACCCACGAGGAGGAGGTCGCCCAGCGCGCCCGGCGTCGGCTGACGCTGCGCGACGGGCGCCTCGATCGCCCCGAGGGCCCGCCGTGATCTGGGCCACGGCCTTCCCGCTCGCCCTGCGCGCACTCTGGCGCAACAAGACCCGCGCCATGCTGACGGCCCTCGGGGTCATCATCGGGGTGGGATCGGTGATCGCCATGGTGGCGGTCGGCGCAGGCGCCCAGGCGCGCATCGCCCAGCAGCTTGAGAGCATGGGCAGCCACAGCCTGATGGTCCGCGCGGGCACCATCACCCGCGGCGGCGTGCGCACCGGCGCCGGCACCACGACCAGCCTCACGGTCGCGGACGCCGAGGCGATCGCCGAGCTGCCCGGGGTGATCGCCGTCTCGCCGACCGTGCGCGCATCGGTCCAGGCCCGCTACGGCGGCAGCAACTGGGGGACGGTGGTGGACGGCGCCACGCCCGGCTTTCTCGAGGTGCGCGCCTGGCCGCTCGCGGAGGGTGATCCCTTCACCGAGCGCCATGTGGCCGCGGCGGCGCATGTGTGCGTGCTGGGCCAGACGGTAGCGCGGGAGCTGTTCGGCCTGGTGAGTCCGGTGGGCGAGGTCATCATCATCCGCGGCCTGGCTTGCCGGGTCCTCGGGGTGCTGGCCGCGAAAGGGGCCAACGCCTGGGGCGTAGATCAGGACGACAGCATCCTGGCGCCGCTGAGCATGGTCCAGCGCAAGCTGCTGGGCATTACTCACATCCAGGCGATCGAGATCCAGACTAGCGGCGCGCAGGCGGCGGCTCGGCTGGAGGCCGAGGTCAAACGCCTGCTGCGCGAGCGCCACCGGCTGCAGCCCGATCAGGAGGACGACTTTCGCATCCACAACCGTGCCGAGCTGGCGGAGACCTCCGCGGAGAGCGCGCGGGTCTTCACCTGGCTGCTCGGCTCGATCGCCTCGGTGTCCCTCCTGGTCGGCGGCATCGGGATCATGAACATCATGCTGGTGTCTGTCACCGAGCGCACCCGCGAGATCGGTATCCGCATGGCGCTTGGGGCGCGCCGCCGCGACATCCTCTGGCAGTTCCTGCTCGAGGCGCTGTTCTTGAGCGCCGCCGGCGGGCTGCTCGGCATCCTGCTTGGCGTCGGCAGCGCCCTGGCGCTGGGGCACTTCTCCCAGTTCCAGGTCGCGATCGCCCCCTGGTCGATCCTGCTCGCCTTCTCCTTCGCCGGCCTGGTCGGGGTCTTCTTCGGCCTGCACCCCGCGCGCAAGGCATCGCGCCTGCGCCCGATCGAGGCCCTGCGCTACGAGTAGCCCGGCTAGAGCGGCCGAGCCGGTGAAATGATCGGCGGGTGCCGTATAGTGACGCCGCGACCACCAAGGGGAGCGATCGGATGAGCAACGGCCGCCTGCTTCGGCGAACTGACTTTCGGATCGCGGGCGCGACGGTGCTCGCGGGTTTCATCGCCCTGTCCAGCGCGAGCAGCGGTGCGGCCTCGTTTGGTGACCTTCTGGCCGCCGCAGCGCTTGAGCGCACCCGCCACCAGGTCCGCTACGACCCCTCCTACGTCGAGATCGCCTATCCCTGGGGCGACGTCGCCGCCGACCGGGGGGTGTGCACGGACGAGGTGATCCGCGCCTACCGTGCGCTCGGCATCGACCTCCAGCGGCTCGTGCACCTGGACATGAGCTCGCATTTCGCGCTCTACCCAAATCTGCCAAAGTGGGAGCTGAGCGCCCCCGACCCAAACATCGATCACCGCCGGGTATTGAATCTACGGGTTTTCTTCGCGCGACACGGCAAGGCACTGCCCGTCTCCGACCGCCCCGAGCACTACCGCCCAGGCGACGTCGTGACCTGGACCGTGACGCCCGATCTGCCGCACATCGGCATCGTCTCCAACCGGCGAGGGGCCGACGGACGGCGCTACATGATCGTCCACAACATCGGCCGCGGGCCCCAACTGGAAGACCGCCTGTTCGACTGGCCGATCACCGGACACTATCGATTCGGGGAGCAGGAAGCCGCCCGGGTCACCGGGGTGCGGGCGGGCGGCGCGTTCGGGGAAGATTTCTGAGCCGACGGCCACCGCTGACGAGAAAGCCGCCGGATTCGGCGGCTTCGCGGGGTCTCACAGGACCGCTACTCGCTGATGGGCGGGGAGTCATCGCCGTTACCGCCGTTATCCGCGGCGAGCAGGATCGCCGCGCCCGCGAGCCCGGCCGGTATCGCCCAGCCCCAGCCCGGGGCGGCAGGGACGATCGCGACCGGCGGGGGCGGCGGTGGCGTCGGTGGCTCCAAGGCGGCGAGCTGCGGCGCCGGCGGTGCATCCGCGACACTTGCGACACCGCTCTTCGGGTCCACGCGATAGTGGCCGACGGCCTCAGAGGCACAGGTGCTCATCGGGCCGACGGTCAAGAGCTCGTTCTCCGAGAGGGTGAGCTCGCACCCGTCGGTGAAATGGATGGTGACTGCGCTGTCGTTAAGGGCGATCAAGCGGTCGCCCTCGCGCAGCGGCATGCCCTCGCTGGCCCTCACGTACTGCGCCCCTTGGGTCGCGGTCAATCCGGCCCCCAGGACCAGGCCCTGACCGATGGTCGTTCTCTTCATGCCCGAGCTCCTACACGTTGGTCCGGTGTTGCACCCGCATACTATGTTAGCTGACAGGCGCGGCGCAAAAAGTCAAACCGTGTCGCAAGCCGCACTCCTGCGTCCCGGTCAGCAGCCCGCGGAATGGCCACCGGGTTGCGGCCGACGGCGCAACACCGATCCGTTCCGCGAATGAGGGAACGCGTCGAATCTTACGACCCCCGGTCGGGGCTCGCCCACCAAGGCCGGGTCGGTCCTCATCAGCCCTTCCAATGCCGCCGCGAGCGATGCCACCCGAGGCGTGAGGTGCCTCACAGTTGGCGATCCTCCCCATCGTGAAGATCCCTCCACCTGCGCTATCGTCAGCTCAGCCGGCCGAAAGGGCGACCGTACCCACCGGGAGACCCCTCGCGACCGCTTTTGGTAGCCCCGGTCGAGCTGTGCCGGCGAGGCAGCAGATCCCGACCAACTCGATCCTACGACCGAGCCCGAGCCCATGCCCAACTGTCGCATCGAATGCCCCCTCGGCCACCCCAAGGGGACCTTCTTTTTCCCCGCCTTCTCGAAGGCGGCGGACTTGCGGTGGGTCCTCGCCCTCGTGATCGTCGTGCTGAGCACCAGCCCGAGGGCCGCGGTCTGGGTGACGACCAACTCCTGGTCCGAGCACTGGGAGACCGAGTTCTCGGCATGGGTCGAAAGACACTGGACGGCCGAGGTCTACTCCAACCCCGCGAGCCCCTACGTGGGACACGAGACCGACTGCGCCGACGCCTGCTATGACATGCGGGCCATCTTCGCCGCCGAGCACGGTCTGCCCTTCGTCATCAGCGCCCGCTCGGCCGACGGTAGGCGCGTCTCAAACGAGCTGCGCACCTGGGACCATCTCCCGCAGCGGGAGCGCCTGCGGGCCTTTCTCGCCTATGTCCACGACATGACCAGCAGCGAGACGATCGCCGATGACACCTACCCGATCCCGATGAGCCGCGAGGCCTTCCGCCCCGGCATCCTCTACGTGCAGCCCAAGTCGCACTGCTTTCAGGTCATCAAGGTGAGCGAGTACGGCGTCCCGACCACGCTCTCCTCGACCGTGCCGCGGGTGGCACGGGAACTCTACCCCGAGCACAACTTCCCGGCCTTCGTACCCTCCGACGACGAGCGCTACCGGGACGGCTACCGCCGTTTTCGCTGGCCGGAGCACATCGGGCTCCCGGTCACCCAAGTGCCCGGATTCAGTGACGAGCAGTACCGACTCGCAGCCGCCAAGGGCCTCGACTACATCACCTTTACCGATGCCCTCCTCGAGCGGCTCGGGACCAAACGTGAGCCCGCACCGCTGCGGACACAGCGATTCATGTACAACCTCTGCTATTACGCCCGCCAGCGGGTCGAGATCGTCGAGGGTGCGCTCGCGCACTTGGCGCGCGTGCGCTCAGGCAGCCGTCAATGCCTGACCGCCTCCGAGTATTACGACCAGTCCACCGATTCGCGCGACCGGCGGCTGAAGGACTACTTCGCGTACGTGCGGGCACTGATCGGCGGCCCGACCTGGCGGGACGCCGACTGGACGAACAACGCCTACCGCGCCGAGTGGTATCTCAAGCCCTATGCCGAGGCCATCTTCCGGGCCGATGACGGCACCGGCCCGCGGGCCGGCGAGACGAGCAAGGGGTCCGACCGCGGCGAAGGGGCGACCAGCCGCCAAGGCGAGAGTTGGTCGTTTTTCCGGCCGGCCTCCACGCCCCGGCGCAAGGGGCAGGAGGCGACCAATGCCGACCTGATCGCCTGGTGCGGCGTCGAGTACACACCCGGGGTCCGGATCTCCCTGCGCGACATCTGGCAGGGGATCGAGCATGGCACGTTGAGCTCCGATCCCCACGCCTCGCGCGAGGATCGCTGGGGCCTGACGGAGACGCCCTATCTGCCTAGGTGCCGTCGATATTGACCCGGCGGCTACCGTGACGATGGGCTGCGGGCGCTCCTGGTCCCGGTCGCCCACTGGGACAGGGCCGCGGTGGGGGAAGCCCGGGATGACAGCGGTGTTTTTCTCTTCCGGGGCGACACGGGTGTCATGCCGGTCCAGGCGTCGGGTCGGTCATCCGAGCCGATCCCGGGAACAGGCGGCGCGCTCAGCCGGGCGTCAACCGACCCGCGGCCTTGAGCCTCTCGCGGTAGAAATCGTCCCTCAGGCTGGCCGTGCTGACGGGGATCCCCGGCCAGGGGGCGTGTATGAACTTGTCCCGACCCAGGTAGATGGCGACGTGCCAGCCGGGCTTGGTGTGGAAGAAGAGCAGGTCCCCCGGCTGGGCGTGGTCGGGGTTGATCTTGGTGGCGGCTTCCATCTGGGCGCGGGCGGTCCGTGGTACCTGCACCCCGGCCTGCGCATACACATAGTGCACGAGACCGCTGCAGTCGAAGCCCGCGGGTGTGGTGCCGCCGTAGACATAGGGGACACCTTTCAGCCGCAGGGCGATCCCGGCGACGGACTCGCCGACGCTGTGACCCTGCGACGACCCCGCCTGGAGTCCGCTGACGGCGCGGTCGAACCGCGCCTCACTCGCCGGATAGTCCCCAACCGGGGCGGAACCACAGGCGGTGAGCCCGCAGGCCAGCACCAGGGTCAGAACCGCCAGAGGCTTGACGGCAGGCCGGTCCCCTCGGATGCGGTCCGTTGTGCGCCCACCCACCGCGGGTGCCAGATCGACTGGCGCTCTGCGAAACTGCCGATCGTCGTGCATCGCCTGTCCCTCGAGCTCGAAGCGCCGCCGCCGGCGCAATGACCGCCGCCATCCTCGCCCCGGCGCTCCAGTACCCAAGCGTTCGCCGGAAGGGACAGCGACCGGACCTGAAAGGCGTAACGTTTACGTTACACCGAGGATAGCGAAGGTGGGTCTTCATGGCAATCTTCGCATACGCGAACCGTGAGGGTCTTCACGTTTGTCCGGTTGCGGCGGGGCGTTCGGCGCCCCGTGCCGGGTCTTCCTCACCCCGGCCCGCTCCCAGAGGCCGAGGGGGAAAAGGCTAAGGAGGGCCTGCGGCGCGTTTTCCCGGTAACATCCGCGGCATGGCGCGGCTCTACATCCTGCTCCTTTACCTGCTGCTGCCGCTCGCCTTGGTGCGGCTCCTCTGGCGCAGCCGGCGCTCACCGGGCTATCGAGAACGCTGGCGCGAGCGGCTCGGGCTCTTCGGTGACCGGCCGCTCGACGCGGCGGTCTGGGTTCACGCCGTCTCGGTGGGGGAGGTCCAGGCCGCCGCGCCACTCCTGCGGCATCTGATCGAGCACCACCCCCGCGGGGTGGTGGTGACCACCACCACCCCGACCGGCGCACAGCGCCTGAGGGACCTGTTCGACGACCGCGTGCGGCAGTTGTACACGCCCTATGACCTGCCGCCAGTGATGGGTCGGTTCCTGAACGCGGTGCGACCAGACCTGGTGCTGGTGATGGAGACCGAGATCTGGCCCAATATGGTCGGCGCCTGCGCGGCCCGCGATATCCCGGTGGTGCTGGCTAACGCGCGGCTCTCGCCGCGCTCCGCCCAGGGCTACGCGCGGCTCGGCGGCTTGACCCGTGAGACCTTTGGGCGCTTCGCCGCCGTCGCGGCCCAGGGCAACGACGACGCGGCGCGCTTCCGTGCCCTGGGCGTCCCCGCCGAGCGGGTGGAGGTGACCGGCAACCTCAAGTTCGACCTGCGCCTGCCCGCCAGCCTGGTCGAGCGCGCGGAGGTGATGCGCCGGGACTGGGGCGCGGAGCGGCCGGTGTGGGTCGCGGCAAGCACACACGAGGGAGAAGAGGAGCAGGTGCTCGCTGCCCATCGCGAGATCCGTTCTCAGCGGCCCGACGCCCTGCTGGTGCTGGTGCCGCGCCACCCCGAGCGGTTCGAGCGGGTAGCGGGATTGGTCGCACGCCAGGGGCTCGTGCTCGCGCGCCGATCGGCGCACGCCCGATGCACCGCGGAGGTCGCGGTCTATCTCGGTGACACCATGGGCGAGCTGCCAGTGCTGCTCGCCGCGGGAGACGCCGCCTTCATCGGCGGCAGCCTGGTGCCGGTGGGCGGCCACAACCTGCTGGAGGCCGCAGCGGCGGGGATCCCGGTCGCGATTGGACCCGAGGTGTTCAACTTCGCGGAGATCACCGCCCTGCTGGTGGCCGAGCGGGCCGCGGTGCAGGTGAGCAATGCGGCCGAGCTGGCGCGGGTCATGACCGAGTGGTTGGGCGATGCGGCCCTGCGGGCGCGTATCGGTGAGAACGGACGGCGCGTGGTGGAGCACAACCGCGGGGCGTTGGATCGGCTGTTGGCCTTGATCGACCGGGTCGCGCCGGCCCATGGTTGACGCGGATTTCGGGCGCGAGCGGAACGGCGCCTCCCGCGGCACCGGGAGGTGCCGCCACGATCGGGCGCGGTTGCCCCCGAGACTGAAGGGGCCGGGAAACCGCGCTTTTCCGGCTCCGTGCTGATGTTGGCCAGGATGGCCGATCATCCGCATCCCTAGCGAAAAAGCCGCGAGACCTCACGAAAGCGGGGGTGGGTCGAGTCCCCCACCCACTCGAAGGCGACCGACTCGGTATTGGTCACCTGGATGCCGGCGTGGCGCATGCGCTCCAGGGCGTTATCGCGGTTGCCCGGGTGGCGGGAGCAGACCGCATCCGCCGGCACGAAGACCTGATAGCCCCAGCGCTGCAGCCCGGAGGCGGTCTGCAGGATGCAGATGTGCGCCTCCATCCCGACCAGCACGACCTGCTTGCGGTTGGGCTCGCGGTTGAGGCTGCGCTCGAACCCGGCGGCGGTGCAGCAGGAGAAGCTGGTCTTCTCGGTCGCGATCAGGTCCTGCGGCAACCGCCGGCGGAGGTCCTCCACCGTGTGTCCCAGGCCTTGCGGATACTGCTCGGTGGAGCTGACCGGGATCTCCAGCAGCCGGGCGGCCTCGAGCAGGCGACTGATGTTGGCCAGGGTGATTGCGAGGTCGTCTTTGCGCATGACCGCGGCGAGGCGCTCCTGGGCGTCGATCACGAGGAGCTGGGCCAGCTTCTCCTGGCAAAGGGGTAAGGGTGCCTGATGGGTGCTCATGGCTGGGGCCTCCGCCGCGGACCTGACCGCGGACCTATTGACGGGGCTCGGGACCGGACGACCCGGCCCGCGCTCGGCTGAAGGGCGTGGCCCCTAGGCCCTCAAGTGTTCTTGAGCGCCGGGCCAAAAGCAAACTCGGCCGATATGCGAGTCAGTAGGTGGGCATGGCGGGGTCCACGTCCCGCGCCCAGGCTGCGACCCCGCCCTGCAGGTTGATCACGTTGGTGAAGCCCTGGTGCTCCAGGTAGCCGGCGACCTGCTGGCTGCGAATGCCGTGATGACAGATGACTACCGTCTCGCGGTTGCGGTCGAGCTGGGACAGGCGGGCGACGATCTGCCGCATCGGGATGAGCCGGGCGCCTGGAATCTGACAGATACCGAACTCCCAGGGCTCGCGTACGTCAAGTAGCAGCGGCAGGTCCCCACCGGCTGCAAGCCGGGCCTGCAGGCCCCGGGGCGTGAGCTGGCGCATACGCTGCGATGGCCCCTCAGAACACGAAGCGCGAGGGCTGGGGCACGTTCTCCAGCGGCGGGACGCTGGTCTCGAACAGGGCCTCGCGGCGGTACTGACCGCCCGCCGCGCGGGTGATCAGCAGCGCCTGCATCACTACCCCAGCGCCAACCACCGCGAACAACCGGCCCCCGGCCGCAAGCTGCCCCTGGAGCGCCGGCAGGGCCTCCGCGCTCGGCAGTGAGCCGGTCACCACGATCGCCGCGAAGGGGCCACCGGCGACCGGCCCGGCGAGCCCATCGCCCGCGCGCACCTCGACATTGGCGATCGCGAGCGCCGCCAGGTTGGCCTGGGCCTGCTGGGCCAGTGCGGGGTGGATCTCGACGGTCACGACGCGCGCGCCGAGGCGGGCCAGGCAGGCGGTGAGATAGCCAGTGCCGGTGCCGATCTCGAGGACGCGGTCCTCGGGGCCGATGGCCAGCGCCTGGAGCAGGCGCCCGGCCAGCTTGGGGGGCAGCATCACCTGCCCCTCGCCGAGCGGGACCTCGATGTCGGCGTAGGCGAGTCCCTGATAGGCATCGGGCACGAAGCGCTCGCGCGGCACCGCATCCATCGCCTCCAGGACCCGGTCGTCGGTCACCTCCCAAGGCCGGATCTGCTGCTGGATCATGTTGAACCGGGCTTGCTCGACGGTGCTGTCCATGAGGCGCTCTACCTGCTATCCGAGGGGAGGGGCGGCTGGCAAGACTACGGAATCCGACTGCCCCTCGCAACCCGGGGCCCGCCGCGTCGGCGGGCCGGTCAGTTCTCCCAGCCCAAGCGATTACTGCTCAGAAACTGCCAGGTGCGGGTGATGTCGAGGACGTCGGCCTCGGCACGGATCTCCGGCGGGAAAGGGGCGAAGGGGGCGGCCAGCTCGACGATGCGGACCGCCGCCTCGTCGAGCAGATCGACCCCCGAGGAGCGCAGCACGCGCACGCGCTCCAGGCTGCCGTCGGAGCGCACCGCAACGTGCAGGATCAGATTTCCGTAGAGCTTGCGACGCTTGGCCTCCTCCGGGTAGTTGAGGTTGCCGATCGCCTCCACCTTGCGCCGCCAGGCCTCCAGATAGCTCGCGTACTTGTACTCGCGGGTGCTCGCGCTGACGGCCTTGCGCCGGGCGCGGTTGGCATAGGCACTGGTCTGCTCGCCGATACGCGCGGTGAGCTGGGCGATCTCCAGGTTGCGGCTGGTAAGGATGTCGGCCGCGCTCACGGGCGGCGCCGGTGGGGGTGGAGGGGGCTCTTGCGCCGGCAGGGGCAGCTCGGGCTCGGGCGGTGGCTCGAGGGTCGCAGTCAGCATCGCCGCATCATCGGGCTGTGGCGCGCGCTCTTCCGGGACCTGCGCGAACTGCGGCTCGGCCGGCGGCGGTGCCGGGGTCTCCAGCGGCTCGGGCTGCGGCGGCAGCGGCTCGACCGGCGAGGCCTCGATGAGCTCTGGCGGGCGCTCGCTGTCGGTACCGACCCGGTCGACTTGGGCGAGCGCATCGGCCTCCTCGGGCCGCTCGTCCGACGGGGCCGGCTGGCGGAGTACGATGACCTCCAGCGGCCGGGTGCGCGCCTCCTTGGACTCGGCTGGCGGGCGCTCGAAGCCGACGCCCAGCACCAGGAAGAGGTGGACCGCCAACGCCACCAGCAGCGCCAGGGGCAAGGCGCGGGACTGATCCAGCCTGCCCTCGGGCTCACTCCATGCCTGTCCGATCGGCTCGGAGGCGACGCTGATCACGGGCTCACCGTGCCGCGGGGTCGGGCTCATCCAGCGGCGGACTAACCCTGACCTCGGCCGCCTGGTCGAGCAGCTCGATGCGCGCGGCCATCGCCGGCGTCATGTGCAGCACCCCATTGCGGTCCATCAGGAGGACGGTGCGCACCCCCATACGTCGCGCCACCTCCTCCCACTGCTCGGGTCCGGCCACGAACAGTGCAGTCGCCGCTGCATCGGCGGTGGTGGCGTCGGTGTGCACCACGGTCACCGAGCGCGTGCCCTCTGCGGGCAAGCCGGTACGGGGGTCAATGATGTGGTGGTAGGTCTTGCCCTCATGCACGAAATTGCGCTCGTAGTCACCCGAGGTGAAGACGCTCTCGTCGCCGCTCACCTGGATCACGCCCAGCACGCCCCCGGTCGGACGGCGCACCGCGATGCGCCAGGGCCGCCCGCCGCGGTCGCCGATCGCACGCAGGTCGCCGCCGGCATTGATGATGGCGTTGTGGATGCCGAGCTCGCGCAGGTGCCCGATGGCGAGGTCGATGCCGTAGCCCTTGCCGATGGCGCCGAAGTCGAGCTTGACGGCCGGGTTGTCGCTGCGCAGCAGGATACCGTCGTCGTGCACGTCGCTCATGCGCGGGTTGGCGACGAGGAGCTTGCGGATCTGGTCGGCGGCCGGTGGCGGATGGCACTCGGGCGCGTCGCTGTGGAACCCCCAAAGATCGACCAGATGGCCAATGGCGGGGTTGAACAGGTGCCCGCTCTGCTCCGCGTAGAGACGGCTCAGGCGGATGAGCGGCAGGACCGAGGGCGGCGCAGCGAAGGTCTTGCCTTCGGCGAACAGCCGGTTGACCCGCCCCGTGGGACCGGGATCCCAGGCGTGCCAGGCACGGTGCATGAACTGGAAGTCCTGCTCCAAGAGCTGGCTCGCGCGCTCGGCCTGGGCGTGGCTCACCCCGACGATGCTGAGGTCCATCAGGGTGCCGAAGGCGAGGAAACGGGTGGTGTACACCGGGGTGTCGCTGCGGCAGCCAGCGAGCAGCAGGGTGGCAAACACGAGCGCCACCAAGGCGAGGGCCCCCCGGCCGATCGGCGTCGGATTAGCGCGCATCGCGGCGCCGCGCGAGCCGTTCGAGCAGGTCCCCGGCGATGTCGAGTCCGTAGAGCGCGTCGAGCTCCCGAATACAGGTCGGACTGGTCACATTGATCTCGGTGAGGTAGTCGCCAATCACGTCGAGCCCAGCGAAAAGGATGCCGCGGCGCGCGAGGTCCGGTCCGACCTCGGCGGCGATCCAACGGTCGCGCTCGCTCAGCACCCGGCCCTCCGCCCGCCCACCGGCGGCAAGGTTGCCGCGGGTCTCGCCCGCCTTGGGGATCCGGGCCAGGGCATAGGGTACGGGCTCGCCGTCAATCAGCAGGATGCGCTTGTCGCCCTCGACGATCTCGGGCAGGAAGCGCTGTGCCATGCAGAAGCGCGTGCCGCGGCCGCTCAGGGTCTCGACGATGACGTTCACGTTGGGGTCGTCGCGGCGTACCCGGAACACCCCCTCGCCGCCCATGCCGCCCAGCGGCTTCAAGATGATGTCCCCGTGCTCGGCGAGAAACGCTGAGATGTCCTGCGCCCGGCGCGTGACTAGGGTGGGCGGGCAGCACTGCGGGAACCAGAGGGTAAAGAGCTTCTCATTGGCGTCGCGCAGGCTGCGCGGGTCGTTCACGACGAGCGAGCCGCGGCGCTGCGCCTGCTCCAGGAGATAGGTGGCATAGACGTACTCCATGTCGAACGGCGGGTCCTTGCGCATCAGAATGAGCGGAAGGTCCTCCAGCGGCCGGGTTGCCTCGCCGAGCACCCGGTACCAGTCCGCCGGCCGGTCGTCGAGGGCGACCGAGCGCATGCGCGCCATCGGGCGCTCGTCGCGCAGGTACAGGTCCCCGACCTCCAGGTACCAGACCGTCCAGCCGCGACGCTGGGCGGCCAGCATCATCGCGAAGCTGGAGTCCTTCGCGGGCTTAATGGACCCGATGGGGTCCATGACGACACCGAGCTCCGGTTTCATGCGCGCATCTTAACGCAGCCGAAAAAGAGGTGTCAGTCGGGCCGCCCCCGATCCGCATGGCCCGGCGCGGACCTTGCTTGTCGCCGACCAGGCTTGCTATGTTCAGCGATGTTACACCTCGCCCCGCCGCACGACCGCTATCCACTCGGTTCTGCGAGTGTGGTCACGATACCGGCGACTACGCGAGGGTATAAATGATGCCGTTCGCGCCACAAACGGCATGGCAAGACCACGAAAGCAACAAGGTAGATGACGGATGACGACTGGAGATGACACCCAGGATCTCGCCGGCATCAAGGTGCTTGTCATCGATGACAGCAAGACCATCCGCCGCACGGCCGAGACGCTGCTCGCCAAGGCCGGCTGTGAGGTCATCACCGCCGCCGACGGCTTCGAGGCACTCGGACGGGTGGTCGACGATCGCCCCGACCTGATCTTCGTCGACATCATGATGCCCCGCCTGGACGGCTATCAGACCTGCGCCTTGATCAAGAACAACCAGTCCCTGCGACGCACCCCGGTAATCATGCTCTCGAGCAAGGACGGGCTCTTCGACCGGGCTAAGGGGCGGATGGTCGGGGCCGAGCAGTACCTCACCAAACCATTCACCCGAGACGAGCTGCTTGGCGCCATTCGCCGGCATGTGGTCAGAGCGGCCTAAGCGACCGCGGCGGGGAATTGACCGGCAGCAGACGGCGACACAACCGATCGCAACACAACGAGTATCGAGCCATGAGAAGCTTTTTCCGCAAGAAGGGGGGGGAGGCCGACGCACCGAGCGGGGTCGCCGGGACGCTCGCAACCGTGCTCGTGGTGGATGATTCGCCCACCGAGACCCACATCTTCGCCGACGCCCTGACGCGGGCCGGTTTCCAGGTGGAAACGGCGGCCAACGGCGAGGAAGGCGTCGAGGCCGCCCGCCGCCTGCACCCCGACCTCATCCTGATGGACGTGGTCATGCCGGTGCTCAACGGCTTCCAGGCCACGCGCCAGCTTCAGCGCGACCCCGAAACCGCCGAGATCCCCGTGATCATGGTCACCACCAAGGACCAGGAGACCGATCGCACCTGGGGGATGCGCCAAGGGGCCCTGGATTACCTGGTCAAGCCAGTCGACACCGATGACCTGGTGGCACGCATCCGGGCCGCGCTCAATGTCTGAGACCGAGCGACCGATGCCGACCGGCACCGACCTCCTTGGCGCCCTCCAGGCCCTGGAGCTGCGCTGCCGCACGCACGCCGCGGGTCTGCCGCGCGGCGAGCCGCCGCCCGAGATGTGGCACGGGGTGCTTTTTCGGGTGGCGGAGAACGCGCTGGTCGCACCGCTCGGCGAGATCGGGGAGGTCCTCGACGTGCCGCGGGCGATCACGCGCGTCCCGTTCACCAAGCCCTGGGTCATCGGGGTCGCCAATCATCGCGGGACACTCCTACCGATCTTCGATCTGCAAGCCTTTCTGTTCGGGGGGGCGACCGCGCGCAGTGCCCGCAACGGGGTCCTGGTCATCAGGCCGGACGAGTTTCCCTTCGGTCTGCTGGTCGGTGAGGTGGTAGGTATCCGGCACTTCGAGGCCGCTACCCAGATGGCGGCGCCGGATCTCGGTCCGGACCTTGAGCCGCTGACCCTGGGAGGCTTCGATCTCGGCGGTGAGGCCTATCCCATCTTCAGCCCGCTGCACCTGGCCCGGGACCTGCGCTTTGGGATGGCCGCGGCCTGAGACCTTGGGAGCCAACGATGATCGGGCATCCTGGCCACTATCAGCACGGGGCCGGAACAGCGCACTTTCCCGGCCCCTCCATGCTCGGCCGCTACTGTGCCTGAGCATGGCGGTCGATCCCTGTGCCGCGGGAACCGCTGGATTTTCCAGCGTTTCCCGCAGGAGACGCTGATGACTTGCCGCCCTTGGCAACATTGGCACGAAATCCGGAAAACGCGCTTTCCGGGTTCTTCGGCTTCAAGCCCTTAGGCGCTTGAAGCGGGCGGGGCATCGGCCCCGCGCGGGAATCGCTGGAGCCTTCAGCGTTTCCCTAATGGTTTCGTTTTCGCTTGGGGAAGGGGGACAGTATGGCAGCCAAATCCACGTCGGCACATGGGGCTCGGGGCCGGGGCAAGGCCAACGGGTCGGTGGTGCTCCTCGCGGTCTTGCTCACGATCTCGCTCGCATTGGCGGTGGCAAGCGTCTATCACGGTCAGCGCTGGGGCGGGCTCAACGAGCGCTATCTGCAGATCGCCACGGGCATGCAGACCGGGTCCCAAGAGCTGGCCCGGCAGACACGCGAGGCGGCGAGCGGCAGCGAGGCGGCCTTCAACCGGCTGCGGGCCTTGCGCGACGAGGTCCAGGGCGGGCTGCAAGACCTCAAGCTCGGCATCCCGGCCGAGGGCCTACCGCCCTCCCCCGCGCAGGTGGCCGATCTGCTGGGCGCCGTCGAGACGGCCTGGCCCCCGGTACGCGAGCGCGCCGAGGCGGTGCTCAACGCCCGCGAGGACATCACCACCCTGCGTACGCAGCTCACGGCCAGCGCCGCCGCCCTACCCGAGCTGATCGCGGCCATGGACGCCCTCGCCGAGCGCATGGCGGATGCCGACGCAGACCCCGACCGCGTCTTGCTTGCCGCCCGGCAGGTGGTCCTGCTCGAGCGCATCACCGCGACCCTCAGCGACCTCCTCGCCGGCGGTGGGAGTACCGGCGAGGCTGGGGAGCGGCTGAGCGTCGAGCTCGCGGCCTTCGCCGATGGCCTCAAAGCGCTGAGCAGCGGCGACCGCCGCCTGGGCCTCTCCGCCGAGGACAATCCGGATCTGCGCAAGGGGCTCGACGAGGTCGGCCAGATGCTCGCCCCGGTGCGCGCGGGTGTCGACAAGGCGCTGGGTCTGATGCCCGCAGCGACCCCAGCGCTCGCCGACATCGGCGAGCTCGACGCCGCCGCCGGGGGTACACGCAGCGCGCTAGGCGCCTTGATCGAGGCCTACCGCCAGACCCCCGGCCGACTGGCCGTCGGGCCCTTCACTGCCGGCAACACCACCGCGCTGGTGTTCGGCGCCCTCGCCGCGCTCTTCCTGGTTCTCCTCGGGGCTCAGCTCCTCGCCGAGGCCCGCCGCCGGGAGGCGGCATCGCTGGCGCAGAACGAGTCCAACCAGCAGGCCATCCTGCGCCTCCTCGACGAGATGGGCGACCTGGCCGACGGCGACCTGACCGTCGAGGCGACCGTCACCGAGGACATTACCGGCGCCATCGCCGACTCCATCAACTACGCCGTGGACGCCCTGCGCGCCCTGGTCACCACGATCAACGAGACCTCCGCCAAGGTCGCGAGCTCCGCCCAGGAGACCCGCGACACCGCCACACGCCTCGCCGAGGCGTCGGAGGTCCAGACCCAGCAGATCTCCCAGGCCACCGCCGCGATCATGTCGATGACCCAGGCGATCGACGAGGTCGCGCGCAACGCCACCGAGTCGGCCGAGGTCGCCTCCCGCTCGGTCGTGGTCGCCGGTCGCGGGGCCCAGACGGTGCGTGACACCATCCAGGGCATGGACGCGATCCGCGAGCAGATCCAGGAGACCTCCAAGCGCATCAAGCGCCTCGGCGAGAGCTCCCAGGAGATCGGCGAGATCGTCGAGCTGATCGACGACATCGCCGACCAGACCAACATCCTGGCGCTGAACGCCGCCATGCAGGCGGCCATGGCCGGCGAGGCGGGCCGCGGGTTCGCGGTCGTCGCCGACGAGGTCCAGCGCCTCGCCGAGCGCTCCAGTAACGCCACCAAACAGATCGAGGCCCTGGTGCGCACCATCCAGGCCGATACCAGCGAGGCGGTGAGCTCCATGGAGGCCAGCACCGCGGGTGTGGTCGAGGGCGCCAACCTGGCCGAGAACGCCGGCGACGCCCTGCGCGAGATCGAGAACGTCTCCAACTACATCGCCGATCTGACCCGGCGTATCGCCGACTCCGCCCAGCACCAGTCGCGCGAGGCCGGCAACATCAACACCACCGTGAGCGCCATCCAGCAGATCACCGAGACCAACACCGAGAGCACCCGCCGCACGGCCCAGTCGGTGGAGGCACTTGCGGACCTAGCGGTCGACCTGCAGCGCTCGGTCGCGGGCTTCCGTCTGCCCTAAGCGGCCCCAGGGGGGTCCCCGTGTTGAGCAACGCCAGGCAAAGACTCATGCCCGATTCAAGCCCAGTCGGCGGTCTCCATTGGGTCAGGAGCGAGATCCTCGCAAGCCTCAAGCGCGTGCGCGCCTGGCTCGAAGCCCTAGTCGAGGGCGGCGCCCCGAGCGGGGACGGGAGGGAAGCGGTCAACGCCCTGAGCGAGGTGCGCGGGGTGCTCGCCGCCCTCCAGCTCACCGGCCCGGCCCGCCTCGCCGAGGAGATGCAGGCCCTGTGCGAGCGGTTGGACGCGGGCAGCGTCGCCGACACCCGCGAGGCGGGCGAGGCGCTCATGCTGGCCCTGATCCAGCTCCCCGACCACCTCGACCGGCTGCAGGCCGGCCATCCGGACACCCCCGCCAGCCTGCTCGGCGCGCTCAACGATCTGCGCAGCTCCCGCGGCCTGCCGCCGTTGTCCGAGGCGGAGGTCCTGCTCCCGGCCTCGGTCCTGCTGGACTCGGAGCTGACCCCGCCGGAGGTCAGGGAGTCCCTGGGCCGGATCGCGGCCAAGGTACGGCCCCACTTCCACCGCTCGCTGCTGCAATGGTTCCGGCCGGAGAGCTCACGGCAGGGCCTGATCAGCCTCGGTCGGCTGTTCCACCAGACCCAGCGCTACGCCCAAGAGGGCGTGTTCCACGACCTGTTTAGCGCGGCGGAAGCCGTCGTCGAGGGGCTGTTGGCTGGCAGCATTCCGACCGACAGCTCCAGCAAGGCGGTGATCGGACGCATCGACCGGGTCATCAAGCCGCTGGCGGAGGACCCCGGCGCCTGGCCGGAGACCCAGGCCCAGGCGATCCTCGTCGATCTGCTCTCGCTGGTCGCCCGCACCGATTCCGAATCCCACCTCATCAACGAGCTGCGCGAGCGCTACGGCCTGGCGCGGGCGTCCGGCGCGGTTGAGACCGCGGCGGCCTTCGGGCCCGGCGGCGAGGCCCTCGCGATGCTCGCCGCCGAGGCGCGTCGCGAGCTGGTCCCCATCAAGGATGTCCTGGACCTCTACGCCCGAGGTACCCGCGAGGACCCACGGCAGCTCGGGGAGCTGGGCGGCAAATTGCGTGGCTTGGCCAATACGCTGGCGATTGCGGGCATGGACGAGCTGGTCGCCCACCTGCAGCGGTGCGGCGACGACTGCATGGCGCTCGCCGAGCAGGCGGTCGACGCCAACGACGAGCGCCTGCCAGCGGCCGCCGAGGCACTGGTCCGCGTCGAGTCCGCGCTGGCTGACCTCGCCGTCGGCGGCCGCCCGGGAGGCGGCGAGGGCGGCAACCGTGAGCTGCTGGCGGCCACCCTCAAGGAGGCCGGGATCGACCTGGCACGCGCCGAGCAGGCCATCGCCGAGCTCGCCGCCGGCCCCGGCAACCCGCGCCTCCTCGCCGAGGTCCCCGAGCTCTTCGGGCGCGTCGCCGGCGCCTTGCGCATCCTGGCGGAGACCGACGCCGCCGCGGTCCTCGACGCCGTCGTCGCCCAGGTGCGCCGCCGGCTGCTGCCGGGCGGGCGTACCCCGGCCGCCCGCGAGCTGGAGCTACTCGCCAACGCCATCTCCGGGGTCGAGCTCTACGTCGAGGGCCTGAGCGAGGGCGAACGCTACCGGCCCAACTTGATCGCCGAGGCACGCGCGGCGATCGACGAGCTCGCCGGCCTGCCGGGCGGCACGCTCCGGACGGTCGAGCTGGTCCCCGCGGTCGCCGATGAGCCGTCCGGCAGCGGTCTGCCCAGCATCGAGATCGCGGGGCTTGAAGCGCCCCTCCTTGCGACCGAAGGACCGCACGAGACGATCGTTGCCAACGTCGTCGCACCCATCGATCCCGAGTTCCTGGAGATCTTCCTCGAGGAGGCCGCGGAGGTCGAGCAGACCATCCGCGACCGGTTCGCCCGCTGGAGCCGCGACCCGTCCGACCGCGAGGCCCTCACCGAGCTGCGGCGCGCCTTCCACACGTTGAAGGGGAGCGGACGCCTGGTCGGCGCCGAGCGCGTCGGGGAGCTGTCACGGGCGGTCGAGGCCCTGCTCAACCGGGTGATCGACGGCACCGTCGAGCCCTCCGCTCAACTCATCGCCTACATGGCCGAGGCGGTCGCCTTCACCCCCGAGATCATCGCCGCCGAGGCCAACGCCAGCCCGCTCGACATCGACGACAAGGTCGAGCGCGCCGAGGCGTTGGCACTCGGTCAGTTGCCCGCGGGACCGGTCGAGGCAGCGCGCGAGGCACCCGCCGGGGCCAAGGTCATCCCCTGGCCGGTGGTCCCCGTGCTGCCCGAGGCGGGCGCGACCGATGTCGTGTCCGAGCCGGCACCGGAGGAAGGCCCGGAGCCGGTCGCCGAGGCCGAGTACGACGCGGCGGCAGCGGTGGAGATCGCCGCCCTGGCGGACGCCGACGAAGCCCTGCTGGCGATCTTCCGCGCCGAAGCGGCCGACCACCTCGCGGTCCTCAAGGACTTCCTCGCGGAGTCGGAGCGGTACCCGGAGGGTCTGGTCCCCGCGGACGAGGTCGTGCGCGCGCTGCACACCCTCACCGGCAGCGCTCGCATGACGGGGGTGGAGTCTTCCGCCCGCGTCACCTGGGTCCTGGAGCACGTCTTCGCGACCTACCGCGAGCGCGGGACCGCCGCCGATCCGATCGCCCTCGACCTGCTGGCCCAGGCGCTTGTCGCGGTCAGTGAGCGCATCCATCACCTGCCGGGCGCCGGCAGCGAGATCGCAACCCTACAGGGACTGGCCGAGGCGGCCTCGGGCCACCTGGCCGGACTTGCCGAGCAGACGCAGGCCCCGGCCGTCGCGGCGGAGCTCGCCCTGCCGGATTCCACAGGGATCGAGGGGCCCGTCGGCCTCGACCGCCGCTGGGAGATCATCGGGGAAGAGATCATCGGGCTGGCCCCGCCTTGGGCCAGCGAGGAGGAGACGGTCGGCGGGCGCGAGGAGGCCATCGGCCCCGAGGCCGCGGTTGCCGCCGAGTCGGTGGCCGAGAGCGAGGCCCTCGCGGCGCAGACCGGGGAGGCATTGGGGACGGTCGACCTCGCCGACATCGGCGAAGGGCTGGCCGCGACCGAGGGCGAGGCCGAGGTCGAGGTCGAGGCGGTCACTGCTGAGGCCGAGCCGCGGGAGGCCGCGGAGGAAGCCCTCACGCCGATCGAGCCCGAAGGGCAACCCCTAGGGCCCGTGGCTGAGGCCGTGGCCCCCACGGAGACTGCGATCGAGCCCGAGGCGGAGCACGCGCCGACAGTCGAGGCCAAGCCCGCCTGGGCGGTGGCCGAGACGCCGTTGCTGGACGAGCCGCCCGGCGTGGTCGCCGCGCCGGCCGAGGCCCTACCCTTCTCCCTGGCCGCCCAGGCCCAAGACCTGGTGCCACTCCCGGCGGAGCCCGAGCTGCTCGGACTCTTCCTCGAAGACGCGCGCGACATCCTCGACAAGCTGGACCAGCGCCTGCGCGACCTGCAGCTCGCACCAACCGACGCGGCCCCGCTCGAGGCCCTGCAGCGTCTGCTGCATACCCTCAAGGGCAGCGCGCGCCTGGCCGGGCTCACGCCGATCGGCGACGTCAGCCACGCACTGGAGTCGCTGCTCACCGGCGTCGCCCACGGCGCCGCACCGGCCGACGAGCGCAGCCTGGAGCTCGCCCAGCAGACCCTGGACATCCTCTCCAGCCAGGTCGACGCCGTGGCCAAGGGCCTGCCGCTGCCCCACGCGCGCGACCTGGTGCAGACCCTCGCCCTGACCCTCGAAGAGGGACTGGCCGGGGCGCCCGCGCCGATCCCCGAGCCCCTGGCGGCACCTCTGCGGCCCGCGGTGGAAGAGTCCGAGCCGCGCCCCGGTGGCAAGCCGGCGGCGGTGGCGCCGGCGGTCCCGCAGATCCGAGTGCGCGGGGACCTGCTCAACCGCCTCGTCAACGACGCGGGCGAGATCAGCATCTATCGCTCGCGTCTCGCCCAGCACAGCGGCGTACAAGGCTTCCGGCTCGGCGAGCTGGCGCAGACGGTGGAACGCCTGCGCGAGCAGCTCCGTCATATGGAGATCGAGACCGAGGCGCAGATCCTGCATCGCTTCGAGCGCGACAGCGAGGCCCGCAGCCCCGACCGCGCCGACTTCGACCCGCTGGAGCTCGACCGCTTTTCGACCCTGCAGCAGCTCTCGCGCAGCCTCGCCGAGACGGTCAACGACCTCGTCAGCCTGCGTGTCCTGCTCGCTGACCTGCAGAGCGAGTCCGACACCCTGCTGTTGCAGCAGGCGCGGATCATCGACGACCTCCAGGACGGCCTCTTGCGCACCCGCATGGTGCCCTTCAGCCAGATCGTCCCCCGCCTGCAACGCCTGGTCCGCCAGACCGCGCAGCAGGTCGGCAAGAAGGCACGGCTCGAGGTCTCCGGGGCCGAGGTCGAGCTCGACCGCGGTATCCAGGAGCGCATCCTCGCGCCCCTGGAGCACCTGCTGCGCAACGCCCTGGCCCACGGCATCGAGTCCCCCGAGCAGCGTGCCGCCACCGGCAAGCGGGCCGACGGGCGGGTCGTCCTCAGCCTCAGCCGCGAGGGCAACGACGTCGTGATCCGCGTCGACGACGACGGCGGCGGGCTCGACCTGGCGGCCATCCGCCGACGCGCCGTGCAACGCGGTCTGCTGGTCGAGGGGGCCCCGATCAGCGACGACGAGCTGGCCCAGCTCGTGCTGGAGTCGGGCTTCTCCACCGTCGAGAAGGTCACCCAGATCGCCGGCCGCGGGGTCGGGCTGGACGTGGTCAACGCCGAGATCAAGCAGCTCTCGGGCAGCTTCAACCTGGAGTCGCGCCCGGGACAGGGAACCAGCTTCACCATCCGCCTGCCGCTGACCTTGGCGATCATCGAGGTCCTGCTGGTCGAGGTGGCGGGTGAGGTGGTCGCAGTCCCGCACACCACCATCGAGGCCGTCTCACGCATCTCCCGCGACGAGGTGGCGGCCTGCCACCGCGGCGAGGGAAAGGACTTCGGCTACGCGGGCGAGGACTACCGCGTACTCTACCTCGGCAGCATGCTGCACCCCGCGGGGGCGCCGGAGCTGGGTGAGCGCCGCTGGCTACCCTTGCTGCTAGCCCGTGCCGGGGACCAGCGCGTGGCCTTCCACGTCGACCAGCTCCGCGGCAGCCAGCGCATCGTGGTCAAGCCCTTGGGGCCGCAGTTGAGCGGCATCCGTTGGCTGAGCGGCGGGACCATCCTCCCCGACGGTCGGGTCGCGCTGATCCTCGACCCGATCACCCTGATCCGCTCGGGTGCCGTGCATGACTATGTCCCGCCGATGCGTAAGGTCGAGGGGGCGGGCGAGCGCAGCGTCTGCGTGATGGTCGTCGACGACTCGCTGACGGTACGCCGGGTGACCGGCCGCATGCTCCGCCGCCAGGACATGGAGGTGATCACCGCCCAGGACGGCATCGAGGCCCTGACGCTGCTCGAGGAGCGCGTCCCTGACGTGATCCTGCTCGACATCGAGATGCCGAGAATGGATGGCTACGAGCTCACCCGCCACATCCGTCGCTCATCGCGCTTCCGCGATATCCCGATCATCATGATCACCTCGCGGACCGGGGATAAGCACCGGCGGCTCGCCCTGGAGCTGGGCGTCGACCGCTACCTCGGCAAACCCTACCAGGAGGCGGAGCTCCTCGATGAGATCAGCTCGGTGCTGGTGGAGGGCTCGCTATGAGACACCTACAGATCGAGGCCGACGCCCTGCGCGGGGTGGTGCTGCCTGTGGGGCCCAGCGATGTCCTGCTGCCGAACGCGGCGGTCGCCGAGGTCCTGGCCTACCAGGAGCCGGCGCCGCTGTCCGATGCCCCGCCCTGGCTGCTCGGGACCCTGGAGTGGCGCGAGCGCGAGATCCCCGTGGTGTCGCTCGCCGAGGCGGCCGATCCACCCGAGCCCGCCGAGCCCGGACGGCGCGCGCGCCTGGCGGTCTGCTTCACGCCGGACGGCAACCCCGAGCTGCCCTACTTGGGGCTCCTATGCGTCGCCCCGCCGCGCCTCGCCCGCTTCCTGCCCGAGGCCCTGGAGCCCGCCGAGGAGCCGCCGGCCAATCCCTTCGTGCTCCATGCGCTCACCTTCGCCGAGCGGCCGGCCTGGATCCCGGACCTCGACGCGATCGAGCGCGCCCTGCTCGACGCCCTGCCGCGCTGAGCTCGCGCGGCTCAGCGCCCGAGGTCACCCCATAGGGCCTGAATCACCGCCAGGGCCGCGAGCGGGGCGGTCTCGGTACGCAGGATGCGGGGTCCGAGCCTGACCCCGAGGAACCCGGCCGCCGTCGCCGCCGCCCGCTCGGCGTCGCTGAGCCCGCCCTCGGGCCCGACGAGCAGGCTAACCGCTCCCGTCGGCGGCGGGGTGGCGGTCAGCGGCTGGGCGCCATGCGGGTCGAGCAGCAGAGGGCTCTTATGCGGCCCCGCGAGCCAATCGCCGAGCCCGGCCGCTGGGTCAAGCACGGGGAGACGCCGCCGCCCGCTCTGCTCGCAGGCCGCAACGATCAGGCCCCACCAGTGGCGGCCGCGGCGCTCGCGGCGCTCGCCCTCCAGACGCACCACCGTGCGCTCGGTGACCAGCGGGGTGACGCGGGTCACACCGAGCTCGACCGCCTTTTGCAGCGCGAAGTCCATCCGCTCGCCCTTGGAGATCCCGAGCCCGAGGTGCAGCGCAAGCGGCGGCGCCTCTTCGGGAGGACCGGGGACGTCGATGCGCACCCGCGTCCCGCTGCGTCCCGTGTTCAGTAGCCGAGCCGGATAGTCGTAACCGTCACCGTTGAACAGGACGAGCGGGTCGCCGGCGCGCAGTCGGAGCACCTGAACCAGGTGGAACGACGCCTGTTCCGACAGGTCGAGCTCGCTCGGCGCGAGCGGCCGATCGACGTAGACCCTGGGCGTGCGCATCAGCCCGCCGTGGCGAGGTCGATGCATTCGGCGGCCACCCGAGCCAGCCAGCGCAGCTCCTCGGGCGTGATCACGTAGGGCGGCATGAAATAGATGACGCTCCCCAGGGGACGCAGCAGCGCGCCGCGTGCGAGCGCCGCCCGATACACCGCGAGCCCGCGCCGCTCCTGCCAGGGGTAGGGCTCGCGCCTCACCCTGTCGCGCACCAGCTCGATGGCCAGGATCATCCCGGTCTGCCGCACCTCGGCGACGTGCGGGTGGTCGGCCAGCGGCGCGGCGGCCTCCGCCATCACGGCGGCGAACCGCCGGTTGGCCGCGATCACCTGGTCGCTCTCGAAGATGTCGAGCGTCGCCAGCGCCGCGCGGCAGGCGAGCGGGTTGCCGGTGTAGCTGTGCGAGTGGAGAAAGGCGGTGAGCCGCTGGTAGTCGTCGTAGAAGGCCGCGTAGATCGAGGCGTGGGTGAGGACCGCCGAGAGCGGCAGGTAGCCACCGGTCAGGCCCTTGCTGAGGCAGAGAAAGTCCGGCGAGACCCCCGCCTGCTCGCAGGCGAAGAGCGTCCCGGTGCGACCGAACCCGACTGCGATCTCGTCGGCGATGAGATGCACGCCGTGACGGTCGCAGGCCTCACGCAGCAGTTGCAGGTACACCGGGTGATACATGCGCATCGACCCCGCGCACTGCACCAGCGGCTCGACGATGACGGCGCAGATCTGATCCGCCTGCTCGGCAAGGATGCGCTCCAGGTCGGCAAAGCGTCGGCGCGAGTAGCCCTCCCAGTCCTCGCCCGGCTCGCGGTGGAAGCAGTCGGGCGAAGGGGCGGTGATCACCTCCATCAGGAGCGGTCGGTAGGTCTCCTTGTAGAGCGCCACGTTCCCGACCGCCAGCGCACCCAGGGTTTCCCCGTGGTAGCTATTGGCGAGAGTGACGAAACGCGTCTTCTGGGGGCGACCGAGGTTGCGCCAGGCGTGGTAGCTCATCTTGAGCGCCACCTCGACCGCCGAGGAGCCGTTGTCGGCGTAGAACACCCGATCAAGCCCCGGGGGGGCGAGCCCGACCAGCCGCTCGGCGAGCTGAACGGCCGGCTCGTGGGTGAAGCCTGCGAGTAGGACGTGCTCCAACTGCTCGACCTGGTCACGCACCGCCGCCGTGATGCGCGGATTGGCGTGGCCGAAGAGGTTGACCCACCAGGAGCTGATCGCGTCCAGGTAGCGGTTGCCGTCGAAGTCCTCCAGCCAGATGCCCTCGCCCCGCCGGATCGGGATCATCGGCAGGGTCTCGTGGTCCTTCATCTGGGTGCAGGGGTGCCAGAGGACCGCGAGATCCCGGGCAGCGAGGCTGGCGTTATCGAGCTTAGTCATGAGTGGATCGAGTGCTGATCTGGTTGTTGCCCGATGCCAGCTCGGCTCCCGCCGCCCCGACGGCGCACCCCGAACCCCGCAATCCGCAATCCGCAATCCGCAATCCCAGGATCTTCCGTCAGTCCCGCCGTGCTCCGAAGGCCCGCCAGACCCCGATCGCGAGCAGCGCCCAGCCGGCGATCAAGGTGAGACCGCCGAACGGGGTGACCCCGCCCCACCAACGCTCGCCGCTGAGGACGAGGACGAAGAGGCTCCCGCTGAAGACCAGCGCCCCGGCGGCCAGGCAGACGGCGGCGAGCACGAGCAGACGGGCGTCCGGACGCAGCGCCAGCAGCGCGCCGACGGCCAGGAGTGCGAGGGCATGGAGCCCGAGGTAGTCCGCCCCGGTTGACCAGGTCGCCAGGCGCTCCGCCGGCACCCGCACCGCCAGTCCGTGGGCCCCAAAGGCGCCGAGCGCGACCGCCAGCAGGCCGTAGATCGCCCCCAACGTGAGCGCCAGGCGGGTCAAGGTGCCTCCCCGCGGCCGGCGCCCAGCAAGGCGAGGGTCTCCGCCGCGATCTCGCGGACGTCCGCTTGCTCGTCGTCGAGCAGTCGCCGCACGGCTGGGATGGCCTGGGCGTCACCGGTGAGGCCGAGGAAGTGGCAGGCATCGCCCCGCGTCTGCGCCGATGCGCTGAGCGTGAGCTGCTCGAGCTCGGGCACGACCGCCGCGAGCACCGAGGTATCGGCCAGCTCCTCCACCACCGCGCTCACCCCGATGCGGACATCCAGCGGGGTCGACTCGTCCTGTAGCAGGCTCAGGAGATCGCGCAGACGCCCCGGGACATCCTCGACCTGCCGAATCACCGCATCGAGCCGGCGGCCCTCGATCAGGTGGGTGAAATAGGACGCCCAGCCCGTGCCACTGGCGGCGTGCTCCACCCACTCCGCGAGCTCGGCCGGCGAGAGGGCACCGATCAGCTCGAAGGGACCAATGCGCAACCAGGGCACGGACCTTACCCCATGCGCCGAGGCCAGCTCGGGCTCGGCGGTCACATTGACCGCCTCCAGTCGGGCGAGCCGACCCGCCTTGAGCAGTCGCCCGAGCCCGTCGAGCACGACCGGGCAGTGCCCACAGCCGGGGGCGACGAAGAGGAGGGCGCTCGGCAGTGGCTCGTGGGGCATCATGGCGGCACTGGGGGTATAAACCGAATTGGGGGCTGTGCGACGTCGGCGCCTGGTGGTCGACGCCGTCCGGCTTTGGCGCGGCCCGCCCGCACGCTACCTTAGCGACTGACCTGGCGGATGCAAAGCCCGTCGGGGGCCGCCAACCCCACTAAGACCATCAGAATTGTCTAATAAGCCGGTTTTATGATGTCACCCCAAAAACTGTTTTGACACCCTCACTTGCCGATCACTATCTTTCACTGCTCGCGCAACCGGCCACCGGGATGGTGATCAGGTCCTGCCCTGGATCGACCCCTTCCCCCTCATCAAGAACCCAGGAGCCAGCCGGCCGGGCGTTGCCTCAGGGACGACGGAGCTCGAGAGTTTCGGCGGACTCGCGTCCACTGGAAGCCACAGGTCGCCGGAGATCGTTCAGCACGGCGGCATCCACCGCAGTGAACCGTTAGGAGATAGTGCACCATGCCAACCTTTGTGCGTACTGATAAGTGCGATGGCTGCAAGGGCCAGGATAAGACCGCTTGCATGTACATCTGCCCCCACGACCTCATGAAGCTCGACCAGGACGGCTCCGAGACCGGCCACGCCATGAAGTCCTACAACCAGGAGCCCGAGCAGTGCTGGGAGTGCTACTCCTGCGTGAAGATCTGCCCGCAGCAGGCGATCGAGGCCCGTCACTACGCCGACGTCGTCCCGATGGGCGCCTCCGTGCAGCCCCTGCGCGGCACCGACTCGATCATGTGGACCATCAAGTTCCGTAACGGGACGATGAAGCGCTTCAAGTTCCCGATCCGCACCACCCCCGAGGGGTCGATCGATCCGTACGGCAACAAGCCCGCGGCGAACATCGCCAACATCGAGAAGGCCGGCTACTTCACGACGGGCACCGACGGTCTGCACGCGGCCGACGCCAGCCAGCTCATCCGCAAGTAAGCGCCGCGCCCTTCTGCGCGAATCGAACCGTTTGATTATTCGAGGTATACGAAATGGCAGGAACGTTCGGAAATCCTGAGATCATCGAAGAAGAGGTCGACATCCTCCTCATCGGTGGCGGCATGGGTGCCTGTGGTGCGGCCTACGAGATCGGCCCCTGGCTGGACCAGGCCAAGGCCCAGGGCGTGGACATCAAGGTGAAGCTGGTCGACAAGGCCGCCATGGACCGCTCCGGCGCCGTGGCTCAGGGCCTCTCGGCCATCAATACCTACCTGGGCGACAATGACCCGGCGGACTACGCCCGCATGGTCTCCAACGACCTCATGGGCATCACCCGCGACGACCTGGCCTATGACCTGGGCCGCCACGTCGACGACTCGGTGCATCTGTTCGAGGAGTGGGGCCTGCCGATCTGGAAGCAGCCCGGTGACGAGGGCAAGCCCCTGGTCGAGGGCGGCAAGCCGGTCCGCTCGGGCAAGTGGCAGATCATGATCAACGGCGAGTCCTACAAGTGGATCGTCGCCGAGGCCGCCAAGAAGGCCCTGGGCACCGAGCGCATCCAGGAGCGCGTCTTCATCGTCAAGCTGGTCAACGACAAGAAAGTGCTGCCTGCTGGTCGCCGGTGGCTGCGTGAACATCTTCCGTCCCCGCTCCGTCGGTGAGGGCACCGGGCGCGCCTGGTACCCGGTGTGGAACTCCGGCTCGACCTACGCCATGGCGGCCGAGGCCGGCGCCGAGCTGACCATGATGGAGAACCGCTTCGTGCCCGCCCGCTTCAAGGACGGCTACGGCCCGGTCGGCGCCTGGTTCCTGCTCTTCAAGTCCAAGGCCATCAACGCCTACGGCGAGGAGTACCTGAGCAAGGAAGGTGCGCAGAAGCTGCTGGAGCCCTATGGCCCCTACAACAAGGCCTATGTGACCCCGTCCTGCCTGCGCAACCACGTGATGCTGAACGAGATGCTGGAAGGCCGCGGTCCGATCTACATGGACACCGTGACCGCACTGGGCAAGCTCGCCGAGACCATGACGCCCAAGGAGATCAAGCACCTCGAGGCCGAGGCCTGGGAGGACTTCCTCGACATGTGCATCGGCCAAGCCGGCGTCTGGGCGGGTGAGAACATCGAGCCGGAGAAGAAGAACTCCGAGCTGATGCCGACCGAGCCCTACCTGCTCGGCTCGCACTCCGGCTGCTGCGGCATCTGGGTCTCCGGTCCGACCGATCTCGGCGCCCCGACCAGCGAGGATCACCCCGAGGCCGACAAGATCCCGGCCCACCTGCCCAAGGGCTGGAACTGGGGCTACCGCTCCATGACCACGGTGAAGGGCCTGTTCACCGCTGCCGACGGTGTCGGCGCCTCCGGCCACAAGTTCTCCTCCGGGTCCCATGCCGAGGGTCGCCTGTGCGCCAAGGCCATGGTCAAGTTCGTCATGGACAACAAGGACTTCAAGCCGGAGCTCGACACCTCGGTCGAAGAGCTGATCGACGAGATCTACCGTCCGGTGCGCAACTTCCTTGAGCACAAGGACTACACCACCGCCATCGACGTGAACCCCAACTACATCACGCCGAAGATGCTGCAGTTCCGTCTGCAGAAGATCATGGACGAATATGTGGCGGGCGTGGCGACCTACTACCGCACCAACGCCAAGATGATGGAAGTGGCCGAGCACAAGCTCGAGATGCTGAAGGAAGACGCTCTCAAGATGCGCGCCAAGGACCTGCACGAGCTCCTGCGCGCTTGGGAGAACTACCACCGCATCCTGGCCGCCGAGGCCCACATGAAGCACATCCAGTTCCGTGAGGAGAGCCGCTACCCCGGCTTCTACTACCGGATGGATTACAACTTCATCGATGACCAGAACTGGAAGGTCTTCGTCAACTCGATCTACGATCGCAAGAGCAAGACCTGGACGGTGTTCAAGCGCAAGCACGTCGACCTGGTCGACAAGGCGAAGTCCTACAAGTAAGGGCCAGCCGCTCGCTCGCTGAGCGCAACCCGGGTGCCGCAAGGCACCCGGGTTTTTTATTGCCTGCAAGGGGCCGGTCTCGGCTTCCTCGTTGTCGTTGTCGTTGTCGTTGTCGTTGTCGTTGTCGTTGTCGTTGTCGTTGTCGAGCAGCGTAACCCCAACGATCACGATCACGATCACGATCACGATCACGATTACGACAACGAGATTTAGGCGACCATCCCTTCAGGACTCGCGGAGCAAGGCCAACGCCGGGGGTATTTTGGGTGTGCCCTGCGGTCAGGGGGCCGCCAGCGCGGGAACTGGAGTTGACCGAGAACGAACGGCGCGGGCATCCCTGCCCTCTGCCACCCGCCCTCTCCGGGCTTACCTCGGGAGGTTGGTCGTCCCCATCAGCCACTCGTCGACAGCGCGGGCGCATTGGCGCCCCTCGCGGATCGCCCAGACGACGAGCGACTGCCCGCGGCGCATGTCCCCCGCGGTGAACACGCCCGGCATGCTCGTGTAGTACGCCTTGGGCCCCTCGGTGCTGCCTTTGACGTTACCGCGCGGATCGAGCTCCACGCCCAGCTCGGCGACCATCCCCTGGTGCACCGGGTGTAAGAAGCCCATCGCGAGCAGCGCGAGATCGGCCTGAAGCGAGAACTCTGAGCCCTCGATCTCCGCCATCTGCCAGCGCCCCGCGGCATCCTTGGTCCACTCCAGCTTGACGCAGCGCAGGGCCTTGAGATTGCCCTGGCCGTCGCCGACGAACTCCTTGGTCGCGATCGACCACATCCGGGTACAGCCCTCTTCCTGCGAGCTGGAGGTACGGAGCTTATTGGGCCAGTCGGGCCAGGTAAGGCCCTTGTCCTCCTTGTGCGGGGGCATGGGCAGGATCTCGATCTGGGTCACCGATGCCGCCCCGTGACGGTTGGAGGTGCCGATGCAATCGGACCCGGTGTCACCGCCGCCGATCACCACGACGTGCCTGCCCTCGGCGCTGACGAACTCCTCGTCGGGCACGAATACGCCCTGCACCCGTTTGCTGTTGGCGCGCAAGAACTCCATGGCGAAGTGCACACCCCTGAGCCCGCGCCCGGGCACGTCGAGATCGCGCGGTTGCTCGGCGCCGCCCGCGAGGACGACGGCATCGTAGTCCTCAAGGAGCTTCTTGGCCGGGATTTGGACACCCACGTGGACGTTGGGACGGAACTCCACCCCCTCGGCGCGCATCTGGGCCATGCGCCGATCAATCAGCGTCTTGGCGAGCTTGAAGTCGGGGATCCCGTAACGCAGCAGACCCCCGATCTTGTCCTGCTTCTCGAACAGGACGACGACGTGTCCAGCACGGGCGAGCTGCTGCGCCGCGGCGAGTCCCGCGGGTCCGGAGCCGACGATCGCGATCCGTTTGCGCGTGCGGTGGCGCGGGATCTGGGGCTGGATCCAACCCTCCTCCCAGGCCTTGTCGACGATCGCGCACTCGATGGTCTTGATCGCCACCGGGGAGTCGAGGATGTTCAGCGTGCAAGCAGCCTCGCAGGGGGCGGGACAGATGCGCCCGGTGAACTCGGGGAAGTTGTTGGTCGAGTGCAGGACCTCGATCGCGGACCGCCAGTCCCCCCGGTACACCAGGTCGTTCCAGTCCGGGATGATGTTGTTGACAGGACAGCCCTGATGACAGAAAGGGATGCCGCAGTCCATGCAGCGGGCGCCCTGCTCGCTCACCTCGCGGTCGGGCAGCGGGATCAGGAACTCTTCATAGTGGACGACGCGATCCGCGGCCGGCTGGTAACGGCGGTCGCGGCGGTCGATTTCCATGAAGCCGGTTGGCTTACCCATGCTCGGCAACCCCCTTGATCGGCCGGGCCGGCTGCGGCGGACGCCTCTGGCTCGACTGCAACTGCTCCAGTGCGCGCCGGTAGTCGACGGGCATCACCTTCACGAACCTGGGCAGATACGCGGCCCAGTCGGCGAGGATGCGGCGCGCCACCTCCGAGTTGGTATAGTGCCGATGACGCTCGATCAGCCGTTTGAGGCGCTGGGCGTCGTAGCGCGTGAGGTCCTGCGACACCCTAACCAGACCGTGTGATTCGAGATCCCCGCCCTGATGCCCGAGCGCCTCCAGCGCGGCATCCTCCTCGGCGATGGGCTCGAGCTCCACCATCGCCAGGTTGCAGCGGTCGGCGAAGCCACCGTCCTCGTCCAGCACATAGGCGATGCCGCCCGACATCCCAGCGGCGAAGTTCCTCCCGGTCGGGCCGAGGACCACCGCGATCCCGCCGGTCATGTACTCGCACCCGTGGTCGCCGACACCCTCGACCACCGCCGTGGCCCCGGAGTTGCGCACGCAGAAACGCTCGCCGGCGACCCCACGGAAGAAGACCTCCCCGGTGATGGCGCCGTAGAGGACCGTGTTGCCGACGATGATGTTGTCCTCGGCGCGGGCGATCCCCGACTCGGCCGGCGGATAGATCACCAGGCGCCCGCCGGAGAGACCTTTGCCGACATAGTCGTTGGCCTCACCCTCCAGCTCGATGGTGACGCCGCGGGCGAGCCAGGCGCCGAACGACTGCCCCCCCGTCCCCTTGGCCTTGATGTAGATGCTGTCCTCGGGGAGCCCGGCGTGACCATAGCGCTCGGCCACCCGGCCCGAGAGCATCGCCCCGACACTGCGGTGATAGTTGCGCACCGCCACCTCGATCTTCACTGGCGTGCCGTCGCGCAGCCCCGGCTCGGCCTGGCGGATCAGGTCGTGATCGAGCGCTCGCTCGAGGCCATGGTCCTGGCGCTCGCAGTTGTAGCGGGCGACGCCGTCCGGGACGTCGGGCTTGGTGAGGATACGGGAGAAGTCGAGCCCCCTGGCCTTCCAGTGGTCGATCGCCCGGCGCATCTCCAGGCGGTCGGTGCGACCGATCATCTCGTTGAAGGTCCGGAAGCCGAGCTTGGCCATCAGCTCGCGGACCTCCTCGGCGACGAAGAAGAAAAAGTTGATGATGTGCTCTGGCTGTCCCGTGAAGTGCTTGCGCAGCTCCGGGTCCTGCGTGGCCACTCCGACCGGACAGGTGTTCAGGTGGCACTTGCGCATCATGATGCAGCCCGCGACGATCAGCGGCGCGGTCGCGAAGCCGAACTCGTCGGCCCCGAGCAATGCGCCGACCACCACGTCGCGCCCGGTGCGCATCCCGCCGTCGACCTGCACCGCGATGCGCCCGCGCAGGCGGTTCAGCACCAGGGTCTGATGCGTCTCGGCGAGCCCGATCTCCCAGGGCGAGCCGGCGTGCTTAATCGAGGTCAGCGGGCTCGCGCCGGTGCCGCCCTCGTAGCCAGCGATGGTGACATGGTCGGCATGGGCCTTGGAGACCCCGGCCGCCACCGTCCCCACACCCACCTCGGAGACCAGCTTGACCGAGATCCGCGCCCTGGGGTTGACGTTCTTGAGATCGTGGATGAGCTGCGCGAGGTCCTCGATCGAGTAGATGTCGTGGTGCGGCGGCGGCGAGATCAGCCCAACGCCCGGCGTGGAGTGGCGTACCCGCGCGATCTGCGGGCTCACCTTGTGCCCCGGGAGCTGGCCGCCCTCACCGGGCTTGGCCCCCTGCGCCATCTTGATCTGGATGTCGTCGGCGTTGACCAGGTACTCGGCCGTGACGCCGAAGCGCCCCGAGGCGACCTGCTTGATCGCCGAGCGCTCCGGATTCGGGGAGCCGTCGGGGAGCGGGTTGAAGCGCTCCGGCTCCTCACCGCCCTCGCCGGTGTTGGACTTGCCCCCGATCGCGTTCATCGCCCGGGCGAGCGTGGTGTGCGCCTCCTGCGAGATCGACCCGAACGACATGGCCCCGGTCGCGAAGCGCTTGACGATCGCGCTGGCGGGCTCGACCTCGTCGAGGGGGATCGGGGTGTCGGCGAGCTTTAGCTCCATCAGGCCGCGGAAGGTGAGCAATCGCTCGGACTGCTCGTTGACCAGCCGCGAGAACTCGCTGTAGGTCGCGAAGCTCTTGGCGCGGGTGGCGTGCTGGAGCTTGGCGATGGTATCGGGGGTCCAGACGTGGTCCTCGCCGCGCAAGCGGTAGGCGTAGTCGCCCCCGACGTCGAGATGCCGGCGGTAGATCTGCTCGTGGCCGTACGCCTGCTGGTGCCAGCGCACCGCCTCCTCGGCCACCTCGGCGAGCCCGATGCCCTCCACCCGCGTGTGGGTGCCGGTGAAGTATTTGGCGACGAAGGCGCCGTTCAGTCCGACGGCGTCGAAAATCTGGGCGCCGCAGTAAGACTCCAGCATGGAAATGCCCATCTTGGACATCACCTTCAGCAGACCCTTGCCGACCGCCTTGATGTAGCGCTTCTGGGCCTCCTCGAAGCTCAGCCGCTCGGGGAGCTGCGGCAGGAGCGACTCGATGGTGTCGAAGGCCAGGTAGGGGTTGACCGCCTCGGCCCCATACCCCTCCAGGATGGCGAAGTGGTGGACCTCCAGCGCCGCCCCGGTCTCGACCACGATCCCGGAGCTGGTGCGCAGCCCCCGGCGGATCAGGTGATGGTGCACCGCCGACGTGGCGAGCAGCATCGGGATGGGGATGTGGTCGAGGTTGGTGTTGCGATCCGAAAGGATCAGGATGTTGTAGCCCGCGAGCACCGCCTGCTCGGCCTGCTCGCACAGCCGGTCGAGCGCGGGCGCCATGCCGGCGGCACCCTCGACCGCCGGGTAGACGACCTCCAGCGTGCGGGTGCGGAAGGCCGCCCCCGAGCTGAACTCGATATGACGGATGCGCTCAAGGTCCTGATTGGTCAGGACCGGCTGCGGGGTCTCCAGGCGCCAGTGCTTGCCGGCCTCGTCGATGCCGAGCAGGTTGGGCCGCGGGCCGATCATGCACACCAGCGACATCACCAGCTCTTCGCGGATCGGGTCAATCGGCGGGTTGGTGACCTGGGCAAAGTTCTGTTTGAAGTAGCTCGCGAGCGGCTTCGGCCGGCTGGAGAGGACCGAGGGCGGGTTGTCCGCCCCCATCGAGCCGACCGCCTCCTGCCCGGTGAGGATCATCGGCTTCAAGAGGAGGTTGATGTCCTCCTGCGTGTACCCGAAGGCCTGCTGCGAATCGAGCAGGGTCTCCGCATCCGGCGACATGGGCCCGACGTTGGTCGGCAGCTCCTCGAGCCGGATCTGGGTCTTCTTCAGCCACTCGCCGTAGGGCTTGGCCTCAGCGAGGGCGGTCTTGATCTCGGCGTCGTCGATGATGCGCCCCTGCTCCAGATCGATCAGGAGCATCTTGCCGGGCTGCAGGCGCCACTTCTTGACGATCTTCGACTCGGGGATGTCCAGCACCCCCATCTCCGAGGCCATCACCACCAGGTCGTCCTCGGTCACCAGGTAGCGCGCCGGGCGCAGCCCGTTGCGGTCGAGGGTCGCGCCGATCTGACGCCCGTCGGTGAAGGCCACCGCCGCCGGGCCGTCCCAGGGCTCCATCAGCGCGGTGTGATACTCGTAGAACGCGCGACGCTTCTCGTCCATGAGCTTGTTGTTGGTCCAGGCCTCGGGGATCAGCACCATCATGGCGTGGGCGAGCGAATAGCCGCCCATGACCAGAAGCTCCAGGGCGTTGTCGAAGCACGCGGAATCCGACTGACCCTCCGGGATCAGCGGCCAGATAGTGTCGAGGTCGTCGCCGAGGATCTTCGAGCGCATGGTATGGCGGCGCGCCGCCATCCAGTTGACGTTGCCGCGCAGGGTGTTGATCTCGCCGTTGTGGCAGATCATGCGGAAGGGATGGGCCAGGTCCCAGGTCGGGAAGGTGTTGGTCGAGAACCGCTGATGGACCAGGGCCAGCGCCGAGGCGAAACGCGGGTCTTTCAGATCCAGGTGGAAGCGGCCCACTTGATGGGCGAGCAGCATGCCCTTGTAGGTAATGGTGCGCGAGGACAGGGACACGGTATAGAACCCCCTATCGTCGCCGCCCAAGGCGCGGATGGCGTTGTCCATGCGCTTGCGGATGACGAAGAGCTTGCGCTCGAAGGCATCCTGGTCCGCGCAGTTCTCCCCGCGACCGACGAAGACCTGGCGGATCACCGGCTCGGTCGGCAGCACGCTCTCACCGAGATCGCTGTTGTCCACCGGGACGTCGCGCCAGCCGAGCACCACCTGACCGCCCTCGGTGAGGTGACGGTCGATGACCGCCTCCAGCTCGGCCCGCTCCCCGGGGTCCTTCGGCAGGAAGAGATGGCCAACGCCGTAGTGTCCGGCGGGCGGCAGCGCGAAACCGCAGACCGCGCGAAAGAAGGCGTCAGGGACCTGCACCAAGATGCCCGCGCCGTCGCCGGCCTTCGGGTCGGCCCCCACCGCGCCCCGGTGAGTCAGTCGCTCCAGGAGCTCTAGCCCCTGGCGAACCAGCTCGTGGCTCTTACGATTCTTGATGTTGCAGACGAAGCCGACGCCGCAGGCGTCGCGCTCGAGCGCCGGGTCGTAGAGACCCTGCGCGGGGGGATAGGCACGAAGGCTCATCGTTGCTCTCGCTGGTACCTGGGCTCACGCCCAACATTCTGCCGGCTGGTTGCGCTCCCGCAAACCATGGGCACAAGCGCGTTATTGTGCGCACGCGCCGGGGCCTTACCCCCGGGTCCCTGGGGGGCGCCGCGACCGCATAGCTTGGGAACTGGCCCAGTGTCGGTGCAGCTTCGAGAGCGGCGCACCAGGGCGGTGCAGTCGGCGCCCCGCAATCGGGCGGATCGCGACGCCATACCTCGGCCATCCTGGCCGTAACCAGCGTCTCCCTAGGGCGCCAGCCGCGCCGCGATGCGGCTCACGTAGGCACGGGTCTCGGCGTAGGGCGGCACGCCACGGTAGCGGTCGACTGCGCCCTCGCCGGCGTTGTAGCCGGCCAGGGCCAGGGTGAGGTCACCATCGTAATAGTCGAGCAGCCAGCGCAGATAGGCCATACCGCCGCGCAGATTCTGCTCCGGGTCCCAGACGTTCCCCACCGCGAAGCGTGCCGCGGTCTCTGGGATGAGCTGCATCAACCCTTGGGCGTTCTTGTGCGAGCGGGCGCTGGGGTCGAAGTTGGACTCGACCTCCACCACCGCAAGCACCAGGTTGGGGTCCAAACGGTACTCGGGGGCGAGGGTGCGCACCATCTCGGCGATCGGGCCCTTGGCCGGGTGCGGCTTGCCGCCCACGATCAGATTGGCGCGCTCGGCCCCGATGGGCAGCCCGTCGCTCAAGATGCAGTCGGCGCTTGCCCGCGACTTCACCCGCAGCAGCTTGAGCATGTTCGCGGCATGGCGATCATTGTTGGCGGCGGCCTTGGCGAACCACGCGGCGGCCAGGGCGTCGTTGCGCTTGACCCCGCGGCCATGGGCGTAGAGATAGCCTAGGTAGTATTGCGCGGCGGCGTCGCCCTGGCCCGCTGCCTTGCAGTAGAGCCGGATCGCGCGGTCGATGCTGCGCGGGACACCCTCGCCGTGCTCGTAGCGCCGCCCCCACTCGGTGAGCTGCGCGCGGTTGGACGACGCGTGGATGCTGTCGAACCCGGAGGCGGCCCAGGGCGCAGTGACCGGCAACCCCAAGGCGACGGCAAGCACGCTGCCGGCGATGCGCCGCCACCACGCCGCGGCGGTCTGGCCGAGGTCATCGGTCATCGTCAGCCCCCCATCTGCGCACACCCCGCCGGTCGGCCGGGCCGGCGGCAAGTCTGTAGAATCCACATCGCAGCTTCGATCCCGGCACCTGCCCATGCCCGCTCACACCGGCCGACTCATCCTAACCGAGCAAGATCCATTCCGACTGCCTGACGAGGCAGCCCTGCGCACGGCGCTCGATGCGGTCGGTCTCATCGCAGGCCCGCTCCCCGACGGGGAGGCGGGCTACGCCACCGGGCCAAGGTTCCTAGAGCTCGTCGTCTTCGCCGGCTGCGCGGTGAGGCTCGAGCTGTCACCCCGCGGCGACGGCGGCCCATTCTGTCACGTCCGCCTCCTCGGGCCCTATACCCTGCCCCGCTTCCTCGGGGGCCGCAACACCCGCCCGCCACGCTGCCCGAGCTGTCGGGCGCCGCTCAAGGGTTGGGCCGGGGCGGCGCTGGGATGGGACCGCTCCGCCGAGCAGCCGCTCGCGTGCCCCGCCTGCGGGGCAAGGGCATCGGCATTTCGTTGGGACTGGAAGGAGGGCGCCGGTTTCGGACGCCTGCTGCTGAGCATCGAAGAGGTCTTTCCCGGCGAGGCGGTCCCCACCCCGGCCCTCCTCGACCTGCTGACCCGCACCTCCGGTCGGCCATGGCGGTACTTCTACGCCCAGGACCCCTGACAGCCCAAGCGTGACAATCGTCCGCAGCGGGTCACCACATAGCCGTTGGCTCCGAGCCCGTAGGTCGGGCTTGCACCCGACAGCGCCCTACGAGCCAACCGCCACGTCGCCGTAGGCCTGAAGGCCGACCTACGGATTGACCAGGCCCCACGTCCGGCAAGATACAAGGTCGGGCTTCAGCCCGACAGCACCGTTTGAGCGGACCGCGAGCTCGCTGCCGGCCTGAAGTCCGACCTCTCGTCGGACGCACGGTCAGCGCCGCCCCAAGATCTCCACCCCCTCGGGTAGGGCGATCCGCATGCTGAGCGGCAGGTGGTCGGAGAGCGGGTAGTCGACTACTCGCGCCTCCAAGATGCGCAGGGTGGTGGAAACCAGGATGTGGTCCAGGTTGCGCTTGGGACTCCAGCTCGGGAAGGTCTTGAGCTCGCAATCGAGGCCGCGCAGGCCGTTCTCGTTCACCAGCCGCCGCAGCGAGCGCGAGCGGCAGTCGCAGTTGAAGTCCCCCATCAGGACTAGGTAGGGATAACGCTGGGCCAGCTCGGCGATATAGACGAGCTGGCGGCTGCGCGCGCGCCAGCCGAGCGCGAGATGCACGATGCACACCCCGAGGGTCTCACCGTCGCTGGTATCGAACTCCAGCATCACCGCACCCCGGCCCGGCAGCCCCGGGAGGCGGTGCTCGGCGATGTGCACCGGCGTTTGGCGGCACAGCACGCCGTTGCTGTGCTGGGCGATGGCGCCGAGGTTGCGGTTGACCTGCTTGTACCAGAAGGGGAAGCGCGCGTAATAGGCGAGGTACTCGGTCTGGTCGATGAAACCGCTGCGCAGGCTCCCGGCATCGACCTCCTGGAGGCCCACGAGGTCGTACTCGTGGAGCATCGCGGCGATCCGCGTGAGGTTGTGCAGCCGCTCGCGGTGCGGCAAGAGGTGCTTCCAGCTACTCGTGAGGTATTCGCTGTACTGCCGGGTGTAGATACCGGCCTGGATGTTGTAGCTGAGCAGCTTCAGCTCGTGCATGTCCGGAAGGGGAGTGCGCCAATCTCGGGGGCGGGTCCGGCTCCGAGGCAATGGCGCGGAGGATAGCCGCAAAGGCCGGGCGACGCTCGACCCCGCGGCTGGTAAACGAAGAGGGCAGCCACCGGCTGCCCTCTGTACTCACCGCACGCCCGGCGGCAGGATCAGTTGACGAGCCCCTGGATGAACTGGGCGACCGCGGCGATCTCCCGGTCCGTCATGCGTGCCGCGGCCCCGCGCATCATGCCGTTGGCGTCGTTGGCGCGCTCGCCGCCCCGGAAGTGCTTCAGGGTCTGCTCGACATAGGTGGCGTGCTGACTGTGGAGCTTGGGGAACTTGGCAAAGGCGAGTCCCACCCCGCTCGGCCCGTGGCAGCCCGAGCACGCGGGCACGCCGGACGCCGGATTACCTCCGCGATAGATGCGCTCGCCAAGCTCGACGGCGCTCGGGTCGGCAGAGCCCGGGGCCTTGGGCTGCGCCGCGAAATACGCGGCTAGGTCGAGGAAATCCTGCTCGCTGAGCGGGATCACCTGCGGGCTCATCTGATCGTTGACACGGGCCCCGCTCTTGAAGTCCATGAGCTGCTTGTAGATGTAGTCGGGGTGCTGGCCGGCGAGCTTGGGCCACATCGGCACGATGCTGTTGCCGCCGGGTCCGTGACAGGCGATGCAGACCGCCGCCTTCGTCTCCCCCGCCTTCGGGTCACCGGCCCCGTGCGCCATCCCGCCGATGAGAGCCGCCGCTACCGCCGTCGTCGTGAGCCAAGTCTTCATCATGTCTGTCGCCCGATCTCCGTTGTTAACCGAAACAAGCCGCAGAGGCCGACCCGCCCGCCCAGGCACTGGCCAAAAATCTGCGACGGTATATCAGAAAATCTGCATATAGGTCAAATCGCTGCCACGCGGCAGGAGCCAACCGCGCGATAACGATCCGCCACCAGAAACCCCGTTGCCGCGCATCAAGCGCCTCTCAGCCCGAGCCAGGCGCCAACCGCGTCTGGGCCAACGCGGAAGCGATCTGGGCGGCGTCGAGGGCCTCGAAGTCCTCCGCGTTGAAGACGATCACGCCCCCCGCCAGCTCGTACCAGGCCTGACCAACGCACCAGGCGGGCAGCGGGTAATCGCCCTGGCGCCGGCGCGGCAGGCAGTAGAGCTGGCCCGGCCGATAGATCAGGTTGAAGGAGCCCTCACTGGCCTGGAGCTCGGCGAGCCGCTGCCAGGCGATGCGGGAGTCGGTGTGGCGCTCGCAGTCGGCGGGATAGGGATCGGGTCCACCGTTGTGGCGCCAGTCGGGGAGCGCGACCGGCAACGGCTGGGTGCGAACGAATAGCTGGAAGTGCAGGTGGTTGACGGAGGCGTAGGCCCCCAGGCTGTTGTAACCGAGGCCGACGCCGGGAAGCGTCTCGGCCAACCGCTCCATCAGCGCCCAGGCCCAGCAGTGGTGGCGCTCCGTCAGGTATTGGGGCTGACAGCGCTCACGCTCGGGGACCAGGATCGCGTGCCGGTCAACGAAGGGGAACTTGTTGTAGAGGAGCTCCGCGTCGATCCCGCCCAGCCGACCCGCCCAAAAGGCTTCCTGGCGCAGAAAGGGGCGGTTGAAGTGAAAGCCGGCGGGATCGAACGGGACATGGAGCCCTGCGGGCGGCCGTCCCGCCGCCCGCGCCGGACGCAGCGCGCGGAGCGGGTTGAGCTGCGCCTCCCAGGGCCCAACGGCGCGCCGGCGACAGGGCGCGAGGGCGTCGAGGCCGCTCTCCATGAGCCGCGTGAAGACGGCGACATCATCCGTCGGCCCGGCCGGCTGGTGGCCAGCGGCGAGGGCCTCCGCGCAATCGCGTGCAAGCGCCTGGAAGCGGCGGCGCAAGGGCCGGTCAAGGTCCGTGCGTAGCGCTGGATCGTAGCTGGCATTGGCGAGGGCGAGGACGAAGGCGCCGATCCCGGCCCCCTCGGCGAGCAAGCGCCCGAGACCGATCGTGAAGGCGTCCCGCAGAGACTCCAGCGAGGTCAGGGGGGCCGGGATCACCAGGCGGTCCCGGGACGGCGATCCCGCCAATGCCGCCCCAGGTCGCGAGCCAAACGCAGATGCAGGTCGAGCATGATCGCGACAATGGGGCGCAAGGTTACCGGGTGTTCGCGCCCGCGTCCCGCCCCTTCGGCCTGGATCGATGAGCCCAACCACCGGCATTCGCCCCGCAGGCCCCTACCCTCCCGCCCCGAGCGGTTGCGCGTCATGCTCGGCCTAGGCGGCTGGTGGCGGCGTCAGATCCTCGAACGCGAGCGCGCGCGCGTCGATGCGGCGACATGGGAGCGCCTCTTTGCGCGACTCCCGCTGCTGGCCGGTCTGAGCGAGGGCGAGTCGCGTGAGCTGCGCGACCTGGCGTTGCTCTTCCTGCGCGACAAGACCCTAGAGGAGGCCCGCGGCCTGCGGCTGGACGCCGACAGGCGGCTCGCCATCGCGCTGCAGGCCTGCCTGCCCGTGCTCCACCTCGGGCTCGACTGGTACCGCGGTTGGTACGCGGTGATCGTCTACCCCGAGGAGTTCGTGCCCGAGCGCGAGTGGGTCGATGAGGATGGCCTGGTCTGGGTCGAGGAGGAGGCGAAGAGCGGCGAGGCCTGGGAGCGCGGCCCGGTGATCCTGTCCTGGGCCGACGTGGAGGCCGGCGGGGTGCGCGACGGTTACAACGTGGTCGTCCACGAGCTCGCGCACAAGCTCGACATGCTCGACGGCGCGGCCAACGGCCACCCGCCGCTGCACGCGGGGATGAGCGACGCCGACTGGGCCAGGGTCTTCACCTCGGCCTATGAGGACATGGTGGAGCGGACCGATCGCGGTGAGGAGACGCCGATCGACCCCTACGCCGCGGAATCGCCGGCGGAATTCTTTGCCGTCATGAGCGAGGCCTTCTTCGAGCTGCCGCACCTCCTCGCCGCGGAGTATCCGGAGGTCTACGACCAGCTCCGGGCCTTTTACCGCCAGGACCCCGCCGCGCGGCTGGCGCCGGTGGTGATCGAGCCCGCGGCTACTTGGCCGTCAGGGTGATCCGGCTGTGCTCGTCGTCGATGGTCAGCCGGTAGCGCCCGAGCACGTTCATGCCGAGCAGGCCGTTGCCGGAGAGCTTGTCGTCATCGATGAAGGCGACCTCGACCCCCTCGACACGGGTCTCGCCCAGCCAGAGGGCGGGGAGGGTCCCGACCTGAGCCGTCACCAGTCCGTTGGCGGTCTGCATCTCGCGTTCGCCGAGGCCCCCGGCGTCGACCCCAAGCGCCCCGACAAGGGAAAGAGGAAGGACAACGAAATCGGCCCCGGTGTCGACCAGCAGGAGCTGGTCGAGCCGGGCGCCCTCCTGGCCCTCCAGGGAGACCTGGACGGCATGCTGGGTCCCGAGCCGGACCGAGGTCAGGACGATCTCGCCCGCCGGCCCACCCGAGGTCACGACCATGGGGGGCGGGCTGGTGCTGTCCTTCTCCCCCAGGACGATGACCCGCTCCACCCCGCCCGTCGCGCCCTGCACGATGACGTGGTCGAATGCCTCGAGCAGCCGGCGCAGCCGCGGGAGTAGCTCGGGGGGATCGACGCGGGCGAAGGCCCCGGCGGTGTGCTCGCCCCCGCGGACGGTAAATCCGTGAAGGCTCGCCAGGCGCTCCAGCTCGGCCGTGACCGCCACGCGATCGGCCCGGGCCACCGCGGGCGCAACGAGCGGGACCAGCGAGACCGCGAGAGCGGTGGCAAGGCGGCGCAAGCGGTCGTTCATGGCGGGTGCGCGCGAGCGGTAGAAGTGGCGAGAAAATACCAGTTCACCGAGGGACCCGCCACAGCAGACGGAGAGCGGGTAGGGCCTAGCGGTGAGGCGGCGTGCCCCGCGTGCGAGCCAATCACCGCAGGCGGGCCACTGACTGGGCTCGCTCCCCGGTGGCGGTCCCGCGGCAGACGACCCGGTGCTGCCTTCGCGTCGATCCGCGCTCCTTCGCGACGTTGGACCGCGTCCTACTCAGGGGGAGGAGGGACGCTCCAAGAGATAGTGGCCAACCCACCACTCCTGGCCCTCGCGGTAGCCGAAGAGCTCGGCGCAGGCCATGAAGAAGACGCGCCAGCGACGCCACCAGACGTCGGCCTGGTCCTGGCCGTAGGTCGCCTCCAGGATCGGGCGGACGCGTGCCCGCTCACGGTCCATCTGGGCCAGCCAGGCGTTGAGGGTACGCTCGTAGTGGCGCCCGTCCCAGCGCCAGCGATCGACGAGGCGGAGCTCGTCCTGGAAGTGCAGCAGGAGATCATCGCTTGGCATGATGCCGCCGGAGAAGAAATGGCGGCTCATCCAGTCGCTCGGGCCGCGGTCCTCGAAGGCGTAGGGGTGCTCGCGGTGGCAGAAGATATGGATGAAGAGCCGGCCGCCGGGCGCCAGCCAGTCATGGATGCGCCCGAGCAGGCGGCGGTAGTTGCGCATGTGCTCGAACATCTCGATGGAGACGACCCGGTCGAAGCCGCCGTCGAGCACCAGGTCGCTCATGTCCGAGGTGATGACCCGCAGGTTGCGGAGACCCAGGTCTCGGGCGCGCTGCTCGATGGAGGCGCGCTGTGAGGCGGAGTTGGACACCGCGGTGATCTGCGCGCGTGGATAACGCTCGGCGGCCCACAGGCTGAAGGAGCCCCAACCGCAGCCGAGCTCCAGCACCCGTTGGCCGTCAGCGATCCCGGCCCGCTCGGCGGTTAGCGCGAGCGACGCCTCCTCGGCGGCGGCGAGGTCGCTGACCCCGTCGCCCCAGTAGCAGGCGCTGTACTTGCGCCGAGGGCCGAGGACGGCGGCGAAGAAGTCGGCGGGGACCTCGTAGTGCTGCTCGTTGGCCAGGTGCGGCACCAGCGCGATCGGGGCCGCGTCCATCCCCGCGATGAACGTCCGCTTGTGCTCGGCCGCCGCTTCGCAGTCCTTCGGCAGGTCGGCCAGCCGCTGCCGAAGCAGCGCGCGGATACCGCGCCGCACCACCAGATCGGGGACCAGCCCCTGCTCGACCCAGTCGATCACCGTCGCCGTCGCCGCCGTCATGCCGACACCTCGCTCGTTTGGGCTGGGGTCAAGCCCCGTCCGCCGTCAGGTAACGGCCCGCGGACAGGGTTTCAATCCCCGCACGGCGCAAGGCCCGCTGTCCCCTCAGGTCGTCGCCGCGGCGGGTCGATCCTCATCCTCCAAAGGCGCGGAGAAACCGCAGTCCTTCTGCGGACAGACCTTCTCCAGACCCTTGCCGCGGGTCTGCTTGACGGTGAGGGTCGGCCAACCGCAGTTCGGGCAGGGCTCGGCGATGGGCTCGTTCCACACGGCGTAGTCGCACTTGGGGTAGGTGGAGCAGGAGTAGAAGACCTTGCCGCGCCGGGACTTCTTCTTCTGCATGGTCCCTTTGCCGCACTTCGGGCAGACCACACCGGTGTCCTCCGGGCGCTCCAGGGGCTCGATGTAGCGGCACTTGGGATAGGCGGTGCAGCCGACGAACTTGCCGTACTTGCCGCGCTTGACCTGCAGCGCCGAACCGCACTCCGGGCAGCTTCGGCCCTCGACGATCTCGGGCGGGGGGGCGGCCTCGGCCCTCTCCGGCTGCAGGTCGCGCGTGTAGTCGCACTCCGGGTAGCGCGTGCAGCCGACGAAACGCCCGTGCCGGCCCAGCCGGATGGCGAGCGGTGCCCCGCAGGTCGGGCAGGGCTCGGCCGTGACCTCCTGGGTGACGTCGCTGCGCTTGACGTGCTCCTCGGTGTGGGCGATGCGCTCCTTGAACGGCCGCCAGAACTGCTCGAGCAGCGGGACCCAGTCCTCCTCGCCGCGCGAGACGGCGTCGAGCTCGTCCTCCAGCCGTGCGGTGAAGTCGTAGTCGACATAGGAGGTGAAGTGCTCGGTGAGGAACTTGTTGACCACCCGACCGACATCGGTGGGGAAGAAGCGCTTCTTCTCCAGCTTGGCGTATTCGCGCTCCTGTAGGGTCGAGATGATGCTCGCGTAGGTCGAGGGCCGGCCGATGCCGTACTCCTCCAGGGCCTTAACCAGCGAGGCCTCGGTGTAGCGCGGGGGTGGCTCGGTGAAGTGCTGCTCCGAGCGGATGCCCAAAAGGTCCACGTCCTCGCCCTCCTTGAGCTCGGGGAGGATGCGCTCCTCCTCGTCCTCGCCGGTCTTGGCGTCGTCGCGCCCCTCCAAGTAGACGCGCATGAACCCGGGCGAGGTCACCGTCGAGCCGGTGGCGCGGAAGCGGTTGCCGGGGCCGGCCCCGAGGTCCACGGCGACCGTATCGATCAGGGCCTCGGCCATCTGGCAGGCCAGGGTGCGCTTCCAGATCAGCTCGTAGAGCCGGGCCTGGTCCGAGGTCAAGTGGGCGCGGATCTCTTGGGGGACGCGGCGGATCGAGGTCGGGCGGATGGCCTCGTGGGCCTCCTGGGCATTTTTCGCCTTCGTCTTGTAGCGGCGGGCCTGGGGCGGCAGGTGATCGGCCCCGTAACGCTCGGCGATAAACCCGCGGATCTCCTCCAGGGCCTCCTGCGCCAGGTTGACCGAGTCGGTGCGCATGTACGTGATGAGCCCGACCGCCCCGCCGCCGATGTCCACGCCCTCGTAGAGCTGTTGGGCGACGCGCATGGTCCGCTGGGTGGTGAAGCCGAGCTTGCGCGCGGCCTCCTGCTGCAGGGTCGAGGTGATGAAGGGCGGCGCGGGATTGCGCTTGCGCTGCTTGCGCTCGACCCGCTCGACCTTCTCGACCCGCAGCCGCCCAGCCGCCGACTTCGTCAGGGCCTGCTCGACGGCAGCGGCGCGCTCGCCGTCGGTGATGCTGAACTGCTCGATCTTTTCGCCGGAAAACTCGATCAGGCGGGCCGCGAAGGGCTTGCCCTCCTTGACCGCGTCGGCGGTCAGGCTCCAGTACTCGCGGGTCTTGAAGGCCTCGATCTCCTGCTCGCGCTCGACGATGAGGCGCAGCGCCGGGCTCTGCACCCGCCCGGCGGAGAGTCCGCGGCGGACCTTTTTCCACAGGAGCGGCGAGAGATTGAACCCCACCAGATAGTCCAGCGCCCGGCGCGCCTGCTGGGCATTGACCAGGTCCACCGAGAGCTCGCGCGGGTTGGCCACCGCGTCCTGCACCGCGCGCTTGGTGATCTCGTTAAACACGACCCGGAAGACCCGCTTCTTGCCGAGCTGACGGCGGCCCTTCAAGAGCTCGTAGAGGTGCCAGGAGATCGCCTCGCCCTCGCGGTCGGGGTCGGTGGCGAGATACAGGGCGTCGGCGTCCTTGAGCTTCTTGGCGATCGCCTGGACGTGGCGCTCATTGCGCTCGATCACCTGGTACTGCATGGCGAACCCGTGCTCGGGGTCGACCGCCCCCTCCTTGGGCACCAGGTCACGCACGTGGCCGTAAGAGGCCAGGACCTCGAAGCCGGGGCCGAGGTATTTCTTGATGGTTTTCGCCTTGGCGGGCGACTCGACGACGACGAGGTTCATGACAGGGCTGGCTGCGATTGGCACCGGGTCACAAGGATGGTCGACCCGGGCGGTTTTCAGGCGGATCGCGACGCCAAGCGGTGGCGCGGTCGCACGGGGCGCCTAGCAATAGCGGCTCGCTGGCGGCACGTCAAGGCGGCCGGACCCGAGGGAGCGAGGGGTTATCGGGCTGGCCTGGGGGGGCCAGACGCTCAGTGCAGGAGCCTGGGGTCCTCGTTGTAGACGAGGTCTTCCATCTGAGAGAAGGCCGCCTCGCGTCCAGGCCGATTCATCAGGACCAGGAGGGCGACCCATTTCAGCTCCTCGACCGAGACGCCGGCGTGATCCATGGCAAGCACGCGGTCGATCACCAGCTCGCGGCTGACGGGGTCGAGGATGCCGTTCTGCTCCAGCGAGAGGAGCAGGCCGCGGACCTCGCGGTCGAGCTTGGTGCACTCGGCGTCGGTATAGACGCGCACGGCGCCGAGCGAGCGCGGGTGGTCGGCCGGGGCGTCCACCTCGGCGGCGAGGTCGTCGAGCCAACGCAGGGCCTTGTGGATCTCGCTGTTGCTGAAGCCGGCTTGGGACAGCTCGTCCTCGAGCACGCCCTGGTCGACGGGCGGCTGACTCTCCCGGTCCATGTAGTTTTCGTAGAGATAGATCAGCACGTCGACCATGTTTTCGTACATCTGAGAACCTCAGGACCGACCGGCGGAATCCTCCGCATGCCCGTCGCGCGTGAGTCCTGCCTCGGGCGAGGTCGGCCCAAGGTGCCCAGGCGGGCCACCGGGGGCGGGCAGGAAGGACAACCGCCGCGGCGGCCGCCCTCTGTATCACGACGACAACAGCATCCGAGGACTCAGCGGGGCCCGCACACCGGCAGCGGGGGCGGCCATGACGACCGTGCCGCGCTTACCGGCGGACCGCTGGCTGGCGGCAATACCGGCCGCCAGGCTGCGATGATACATATCCTTCCAACTCCAGCAACAACAGCATGGAAGAGACACTCTGCGCGGCGAGCCCGGTGCGCCGTATCAGCTCGTCGGGGGCCACCGGGTCGTACCCCATGGCATCGAGCAGCCGTTGGTAGTCGGCGTCGAGGCCGGCCGCGGTCGCCGCCGCCACCTGGGCGTCGGTCACCGGCGGTAGGACATCACCGGTTGACGCCCCGAGGAACGTACGAAGCTGCGGCGCGAGCTCCTCCAGCACATCCTGCGCCGTTTCCACCAACTTGGCGCCCTGGCGGATCAGGGCATGGCAGCCGCGCGCCAAGGGGTTGTGGATCGACCCCGGGATGGCAAAGACCTCCCGGCCCTGCTCGCTCGCGTAGCGGGCGGTAATCAGGGAGCCGCTCTGCACCGCCGCCTCGGTGACCAGGGTGCCCAGGCTCAACCCACTGATGATGCGGTTGCGGCGCGGGAAGTTCGCCCCGCGCACCCCGCTGCCCGGTGGCAGCTCGCTCACCAGGGCCCCCTGAGCGGCGATGCGCCGCGCGAGCTGGCGGTGGGCGGAGGGGTACACGCGGTCGGGACCGGTCCCGAGCACCGCGACGGTGCGCCCGGCCTCCAGCGCACCCTCGTGGGCGGCGCCGTCGATGCCGATCGCGAGCCCGCTGGTGATGGTCAGGCCGCAGCCGCTCAGGTGACGGGCAAGCTCGCGCGTCGTCTCCCTCCCCGAGGGGGTCGGGTTGCGGCTGCCAACGATGGCGAGCTGCGGATCGCTCAGCACCGCCGGATCGCCGCGCACGAAAAGCACGCAGGGGGCACCGGCGACCTGGGCGAGGAGCGGCGGGTAGCGCGGGTCGTCGCGCGCCAGGATATGGGCGCCTTCCTGCTCGGCCCAGGCGAGGTCGGCCTCGACGCCCTGCCCATCGCCGCGTTCGATCGCCTCGGCGACGGCGGCGCTCACCCCCGCCTCGGTCAGTGCGGCCCGGCCGGCGGCGAGGACCCGCAGCGGGTCACCGAGCCGCTCGACCAACCGCGTCAGACCCCGCGGACCCAGCCCGGGGGTTCGGGCCAGGGTGAGCCAGGCGCGGAGGCGATCGGCCTCGCTCAAGGCGCGCGCGGATCAGCCCTTGGGCGGGCGCACCGTGTCGAGGACGTGCATGGGCCGAGTCGCACCGAGGACCAGGCCGAAGCTCACGCGCGGGAAGGTTCGGAACACCATCAGGGTCCCGGCCCGCTCGAAGGGTGTGACGAAGGTGGTCGAGCCGCCGCCGACTCCGACGTGCTTCGGCAAGGAGTCGTTGGCCCGCGGGTCGTCGGTGATCCAGCCCTCGACGCGCTGACCCGAATACCAGAACTCCGCATCCAACGGGGTTTCGTTGCGCCAATTCCAGTTACGGCCGCCCGACTTGACCTGGTCAATCACCCGCTCGCCCCCGTTGAAGACCTCGAAGACGTGACCGCGCGTGAGCCCCTGCTCCTCACCGAGGTTCAACACCACGACGTTGAACTGGCCGATCTGCGAGACGCCGTTGAGCACCGAGATCAACTGCCCCTGCACGCCGGCGGGGGCCGGTTGGGGATAGAAGTTGACGACTGCCTCCTCGTCGGGGGCGGGGAGCACGCGGTCGCCGATGCCGGCCTCCTGGGCCACCGAGGTCAGGCGGAGCTTCGCCGGGTCACCGGGGCGATCGAGCACCGCATCGGCGACGAACTGGGCCTGAAAGCCCAGGATAGCGCCGCTGCGCGGATCGCGGTAGGCCTCGCCGGGGCGCACCACCCCGAACCGCTGCCCGATCGCGGCATCGAGGATACTGCGCACGTAGGCCTCGTCGCTGAGCCCGCCGATCACCCGCCGGTCGGGAAAGCCGACCACGTAGGGTGCCGCGTCGATCTCCGCCTCGCTCAGCACGTAGGGTCGGGTGAGGAAGGGGGCGATGGCGCCCACCGGGATGGTCGGCACCGGCACCTCCAAGGCGGTGCTGCGTACCTGGGGGGAGAGCCGCACCGTACGCAGCGGGCGCTCAAGCGCGAGGCGCGGTGCCCCGTCCACATACTGCAGGCGCAGCACGTCACCCGGGAAGATCAGATAGGGGTCCTGGATCTCGCGGTTGGCCTCCCACAGCTCCGGCCAGCGCCAAGGGTCACGCAGGTAGCGCCCGGCGATGTCCCACAGGGTGTCGCCGCGACGCACGGTGTAGGTCTCGGGGGCCGATGGGTTGAGCTCGACCTGGGCGGCACCCGGGATCGGGGTGAGGACGACGACGAGCGAGAAGAAGAGAGACAGGATTGATCGCATGGCGGCTCCGGCACGGTCGACAACGAAGATCGCACCCCACATCTTAGGGATGAAGTCCAGCGCTCGCCCCGACCCGGGGGATGGATCAGGAGCCGCCGGCCTTGTACCGGCCGGTCGACGTGTTCGTGCTCCTCGCTTCTTAGGCCGCAAAGGCCCGCACCGTTGGGCTTTTGCGACACCCTCTTGCAGGGGTGTAGTATCTTGCCGATATTAACGGCCAATCGTTCAAGCTTCTAGTCGAAATTCGGTCTTTAAGCCCCATGAGCCTTCTACACATCCTCACCTTTCCCGACCCCCGGCTGCGGGAGCACGCCAAGCCGGTCGCCGTGGTCGACGATGAGGTGCGCCGAATCGTCGACGACATGTTCGAGACGATGTACGCCGCCCCCGGCATCGGGCTCGCGGCGACCCAGGTCGGCATCACCCAGCGAATCGTCGTGATCGACGTCTCGGACGACCACAAGGCGCCGCTCTGCCTGATCAACCCCGAGATCGTCGAGCGCCGCGGCGTGGAGGAGATGGAGGAGGGCTGCCTGTCCGTACCCGGCTTCTATGAGTCCGTCACCCGCGCCGATCAGGTCCGCGTGCGCGCCCGTGACCGCGACGGCAAGCCCTTCGAGCTCGACGCCGACGGGCTGCTGGCGGTGTGCATCCAGCACGAGATCGACCACCTCGACGGCAAGCTCTTCGTCGACTATATCTCCGCGCTCAAGCGCCAGCGGATCCGCAAGAAGCTCGAAAGGGACCAGCGCCAGCAACGCGGCCCGGCGGTCGAGCCCCGCCGGCGGGCGATCTGACCATGGCGCACGCGATCCCGACGGGCCGACCGCCGGGCGAGCGCGGAGGGCGGCCGTGAGGGTCGTCTTCGCCGGGACCCCGGAGTTCGCCGTCCCGACCCTGCGGGCACTGATCGCGGGCGGGGTCGAGGTGGTCGCCGTCTACACCCAGCCCGACCGCCCGGCGGGACGCGGGCGCAAGCTGACGGCGAGCCCGGTCAAGGAGACCGCCCTCGACCAGGGGGTGCCGGTGCGTCAGCCCGAGACCCTGCGTGGTACGGAGGCGGCCGCGGGGCTGCGCGCGCTCGACCCCGATCTCCTGGTGGTGGTTGCCTACGGACTGCTGCTGCCCCGTGCCATCCTCGACGCCCCGCGCCGGGGCTGCATCAACGTCCATGCCTCGCTGCTGCCCCGCTGGCGCGGGGCGGCCCCGATCCAGCGTGCCATCCTCGCCGGCGACGCCGAGACCGGGGTGACCATCATGGGGATGGAGGCGGGCCTCGACACCGGCCCCATGTACCTCACCCGGCGCATCCCGATCGACGCCCGGGAGACCGGGGGCGGTCTGCACGACAAGCTTGCGGCACTCGGCGCCGAGGCGCTGATGGCGGCCCTTCCCGGGATCCTCGACGGCTCGCTCACCCCGGTCGCCCAGGACGACACGCGGGCCACCTACGCGAAGAAGCTGAGCAAGGAGGAGGCCCTGGTCGAGTGGGGCCGTCCGGCCGTCGAGATCGACCGAATGATCCGCGCCTTCAACCCTTGGCCGGTGGCCGAGACCCGCCTCGGCGCGACGACCCTGCGCCTGTGGGCCAGCGAGGTCCCGGCGCTACCGGCCTCGGGCGCACCCGGACGCGTGCTCGCCACGGGCAAGGCCGGTATCGACGTCGCCACCGGGGACGGGGTCCTGCGCCTGACCCGCCTACAGCCCCCCGGTAAGCGCCCGATGAGCGCCGCAGAGCTCCTCAACGCGCGCCGCCTCGACGGCGAAACCTTTGACTGAGCCCGCACTCGCCCCTGCCCAGCCAACGCCCGCGGGCGTCGCCGCTCGTGCGGCGGCGGCGCGCGTCGTCCAGGCGGTGCGCGATCAGGGCCGCTCGCTCACCGATGCCCTCGACGCCGCCCCCCCGCTGGAGGATGCACGCGACCGCGCCCTGGTGCGTGAGCTCGCCTATGGCGCGATCCGCACCCTACCCCGGCTCGAGGCCATCGCCGCCCAGCTCTACGCCCGCCCGCCCAAGCGCGAGGACGGCGACCTCAGCGCGCTGGTCCTGGTCGGGCTCTACCAGCTCACCGCCACGCGCATCCCCGAGCACGCCGCGGTCGCCGCCACGGTCGATGCGGCCAAGCGACTCGGCAAGTTGTGGGCGGCGGCGCTGGTCAACGCCCTGCTGCGTCGATTCCTGCGCGAGCGCGAGGCGCTCCTGGCCGCGGCCCAGCGGTCGGACGGGGCGCGCTGGCTCTTCCCCGACTGGCTGCTCGAGCGCTTGCGCGCCACCTGGCCGGAGGACTGGCAGGCCATCGTCCAGGCCAGCAACGGTCACCCACCGATGACCCTGCGGGTCAACGCCCTGGCAATCAACCGAGGCGATTATGCCCAGCGGCTCGCCGCCGCCGGACTCGCCGCTCGGCCGGCGCCGCACACCCGCTGCGGGCTGACGCTCGACCGCCCGGTCCCCACCGACCGCCTGCCTGGCTTCGGCGAGGGCCTGGTCTCGGTGCAGGACGCCGGTGCCCAGCTTGCCGCTGAGCTGCTCGACGCCCAGCCCGGCGAGCGGGTGCTCGACGCCTGCGCCGCCCCAGGGGGCAAGAGCGCACACATCCTCGAACGCGCCGGCGGCCGGGTCGCGCTCACTGCGCTCGACAGCGACGCGGCGCGCCTCGTGCGCGTGCGCGAGACCCTCGCCCGGCTGGGGCTCAAGGCCCGGGTGATCCAGGGCGACGCCGCCGCGCCCGCGGGCGACTGGGCCGGCGACACCTACGACCGCATCCTCCTCGACGTCCCCTGCTCCGCGACCGGGGTCATCCGCCGGCACCCCGACATCAAGTGGCTGCGGCGCGAGTCCGACATCCCCGCGCTCGCCGTGCGCCAGGAGCGCATGCTGGACGCGATCTGGCCACTCCTCGCCCCGGGCGGGACGCTGGTGTACGCGACCTGCTCGCTCCTTCCGGAGGAGAACGAGGGGCAGGTGCGCGCCTTCCTCGCCCGCCAGCCGGACGCCCGCGACCATCCACTCGAGGTGAGCTGGGGCTTCGCCCGCGAGCCGGGGCGCCAGACCCTGCCGCAGGACGGCGGGATGGACGGCTTCTACTACGCCCGGCTGTGCAAGGTCGGACGATGAGAAGGCTGTCCGCCCGCGCCGCCCTACTGCTCCTGCTGCCGCTCGGGCTGCTGTTCGCCGCCCTACCGGTCGCCGCCGGCAACGGCTTTCGCGTCGAACGAGTGGAGCCCCGGGTACAGGGTGAGCGGGTCGTGCTCGACGCCATGATCGACTACCGCTTCAGCGCCGCGGCGCTGGAGGCCATGGAGAACGGCGTCCCGCTGACCGTCGACGTCCACATTCAGGTCCGCCGCGCCGACGCCTGGGTGTGGGAGGAATCGCTGGTCGATCTGCGCCTGCGCTACCAGATCCGCTACCGGCCGCTGTCCGAGCGCTACGTCGTCACGCCACTGCCGGGTCACGAGGGCACCAGCTACGCCACCCGCGACGCCGCCATCGCGGCCCTCGGCACGCTCGACGACCTCGACCTCGTCGGCCTCGATCGCCTTACCCCCGGCGAGCGCTACGAGATCCACCTGCGCGCCTCGCTCGACATCGAGGAGCTGCCCCTACCGCTGCGGCCGATCGCATACCTACGCCCCGCCTGGAAGCTTTCCACCGGCTGGACCAAATGGCCCCTGGAGCCCTGAAGCGCCTGCGCCACCCCGGCATCCTGCCGGTGGCCGCGCTCCTCGTCATCCTGTTCGTCGCCCTCGACCTGATGAGCGGGGCGGTGCAGAACAGCGAGCAATTGAGCCCCGCCTTCGTGCCCTTGCTCGCCCTGGTCCTGCTCGGGCTGGTGGCGCTGGCGGTGATGGTCGCGGTCAACGTGGTGCGGCTGGTCGGCCGCTACCGGCGCCAGGCGGCGGGCTCGCGCCTCACCGCGCGGATCGTCGCCCTGTTCGCGCTGATCTCGCTGCTGCCGGTAGGGGTCGTCTACTACTACTCGCTCGGCTTCCTGCTGCGCGGGATCGATAGCTGGTTCGACGTCGAGATCGACCGCGCCATGACCGACGCGTTGACCCTCAACCAGGCCTCGCTCGACCTCAATCAGCGCCTGCTCGTGAAATACACCGAGCAGCTCCTCGCCAGTATCGAGGACCGTTCGGCGACGGCGCTCGCGCTCAGCCTCGGGAATCTGCGCCGCCAGGCGGACGCACTGGAGGTCGCCATCTTCGGACCCGGCGGTCAGGTCTACGGGACCGCGAGCGAGGACCCGACCAAGCTGGTGCCCGACCTCCCGGTCCGGGAGCTGTTCCACCGCGTGCGCGGGGGCGAGAATTACGTCGGCCTTGAGACCGGGTCGAGCGGCGAGCTCGTGGTGCGGGTCCTGGTGGCCGACCCCCGCGGGGGCGACAACCTGCTGCAGGCGATCTTTCCGACCTCGGCGCGGATCACCGAGCTCTCCGAGCGCCTGGAGGACGCCTACAACCGCTACACCGAGCTCGCGTACTTGCGCCAGTCGCTCAAGCTCAGCTTCTCGCTCACCCTGTCGCTGGTCCTGCTCTTCGGGCTGATGGCGGCCCTGATCGCGGCCTTTCACACCGCCCGGCGGCTCACCGCGCCCGTCGCCGACATCGCCCGCGGCACCCGCGCGGTGGCGGAGGGCGACTACGAGCAGCAGCTCCCGCTGCCCAAGCACGACGACGAGCTCGCCTTCCTGGTGTCCTCGTTTAATGCCATGACCCGGCGGGTCGCCCAGGCGCGCGACGCCGCCGCGCGCAGCCAGCAGGCGGTCGAGGCCCAGCGCGCCTACCTGGAGACGGTGCTCGGCCGGCTGTCATCGGGGGTCATCGCGCTCGATCCCGGCGAACGTCTGCGCACCGCCAACCCGGCGGCCCAGCACATCCTGCGGCTAGAGACGTCCGACGTCGCCGGGCACGACCTCGCCGGCTTAGAGGCTGAGCACCCGCGGCTCACCCGCTGGGTCGAGACGGTGCGCGAGCACCTGGCGAGCGGGGAGGAATGGCGCGCCGAGGTCACGCTGTTTGGCGGCGAGGGCCGCCAGATCCTGATGTGCGGCGGCAGTCCGCTGCTGATGCCGGGGGCCCAGGGCCTCGGGCACGTGGTCGTCTTCGACGACATCACCACACTGATCATGGCCCAGCGCGACGCCGCCTGGGGCGAGGTCGCCCGCCGCCTGGCCCACGAGATCAAGAACCCGCTGACCCCGATCCAGCTCTCCGCCGAGCGGCTGCGTCACAAGCTGCTGGCCAAGCTGCCGGCAGAGGACGCGCGCATCGTCGAGCGCGCCACCCACACCATCGTCCAGCAGGTCGAGGCGATGAAGGCGATGGTCAACGACTTCTCCAGCTACGCGCGCACCCCGCGCATGGAGCCCGAGCCGATCGAGCTCGACCGGCTGGTCGCCGAGGTCCTCGACCTCTACCGCAGCGCCGGGGCCGGCGCCGGGCTTGAGGTGCGGCTCGCGGCGCCGGGCGCGCAGATCAAGGGGGACCCGTTGCGCCTGCGTCAGGTGCTGCACAACCTGATCAAAAACGCCCAGGAGGCCCTGGAGGGACGAGCGGACGCCTGCATCCGCGTCGCCACCGCCCTGGTGCGTGACCCCGAGACCGCCTACATCGAGCTCAGCGTCGACGACAACGGCTCGGGATTCGAGGAGGGCATGCTGGGGCGGCTGTTCGAGCCCTATGTCACGACCAAGACCAAGGGGACAGGTCTCGGGCTGGCCATCGTCAAGAAGATTATTGAGGAGCACGGCGGTATGATCTGGGCCGGAAACACCGCCGAAGGGGCAAGAGTCGCGGCCCGGTTGCCCGTCTGGCAGCCCGACCCCGTCGCCTGAGACCGGACGGCGCAGGCCAGCCCCGTAACGCCCAGAGCCCGAACGGATGCACTCGGGTACCTTGAGTGGACCTCGAGAAATGCCTTCCCTGGCATTTTTCGAGACCCGAAGTGAACAGCGAGGTCTTTCCTCTTCGCTTGATTTTCAGCCACTTCGGTGCCTGAGAATGGCGGGACACTCCTGCCCCGCGCGGGAAACGCTGAAGTATTCAGCGTTTCCCTTGTATCGTTCGAGCTGCCCAATTGATCACTGAGCGCCGCAGGCGCCTATTTCGGACGGCGACAGCATGAGTGCACCTCACATCCTGGTGGTGGACGACGAGCCCGACATCCGCACCCTGGTCTCGGAGATCCTGGAGGACGAGGGCTATGTGGTCGCCTCCGCCCAGAACGGGGAGAGTGCGCGCCACGCCCTGCGCGAGCGCCGCCCCGACCTGATCCTGCTCGACATCTGGATGCCCGACCTCGACGGCATCAGCCTGCTCAAGGAGTGGGCGGAGGACGAGGGGCTGCCCTGCCCGGTGATCATGATGTCCGGCCACGGCACGGTCGAGACCGCGGTCGAGGCCACCCGGCTCGGGGCCTATGACTTCCTGGAGAAGCCGCTCTCCATGGCGAAGCTCCTGCTCACCGTGGAGCGGGCCCTGGAGGCCGACAAGCTCGCGCGCGAGAATGTGGGGCTGCGCCGGCGCACCGCCATTGTCCACGAGCCGGTCGGGCGCAGCGGCGCCATGCAGCGCCTGCGCGAGCAGGTCAAGCGCATCGCCCAGCACGACACCTGGGTGCTGATCACCGGCGAGGCCGGCAGCGGGCGGGAGACCTTCGCCCGCTTCCTGCATTCCCAGAGCGCCCGGCGCGAGCGGCCCTTCGTCGATCTCGGCGTGTCCGGCATCGCCCGCAGCAACGCCTCCCGCGAGCTCTTCGGCAGCGAGGAGGGCGACCACATCCACTACGGCAGCCTGGAGCAGGCGGCCAGCGGCACCCTGCTGCTGGACGAGGTCGGGGACATGGACCTGGAGGTCCAGGGGGCGCTGCTCGGGGCGCTCGATACCGGCTCCTTCCTGCGCGTCGGCGGCACCGAGCCGGTGCGCATCGATGTCCGCATCATCGCCGCCACCCAGCGGAATCTGGAGGACGAGGTGCGCGCCGGCCGATTCCGCGAAGATCTTTTCTACCATCTGAACGTGGTCCCCCTCCACGTCCCGGCCCTGCGCGAGCACAACGAGGACGTCCCGGAGCTCCTCGGCTACTACGTCGACTACTTCGCGACCCACGAGAAGCTGCCCTACCGGCGCTTCAGCGTCGGGGCGCAAAACTTCTTGCGCAACTACCCCTGGCCGGGCAACGTGCGCGAGCTCAAGAACCTGGTGCAGCGCGTACTCATCCTCGGGGCGGGGGACGAGATCTCGCAGGACGACGTGGAGAACGCCTTGGGCGCCGCACCCGGGGCCCCCGCCCAGCCGATGGAGGGCCTGGTCTCCTTCGACCAGCCCCTGCGCCAGGCGCGCGAGCAGTTCGAGAAGGCCTACCTCGACTACCAGCTCGAGAAGCACGCCGGCAACGTCAGCAAGATGGCCAAAGAGGCCGGCATGGAGCGGACCCATCTCTATCGGAAGCTCCGCTCGCTGGGGATCGAGATCAAGGAGAGACGGTAGACGATGGCGGATTGCAGAGACCCTGCGACGGCATCGGACCGGTCGCCACCCAAGGATGACAACTGATCACTCGCCCCACCAAACCCTGATCGCTGCGCCCTCAGCCCAACTCCCGTGAAGATCATCATCCTCGGCGCCGGTCAGGTGGGCACGTCGGTGGCCGCGAATCTGGTGAGTGAGGCCAACGACATCACCGTCGTCGACCAGAGTCCGGAGCTGCTGCGGGGGCTCCAGGACCGCTTCGATCTGCGCACGGTGCTCGGCAACGGGGCGCACCCGGACGTGCTGATGCGCGCCGGGGCCGAGGACGCGGACATGATCATCGCGGTGACCAACAGCGATGAGACCAACATGGTCGCCTGCCAGGTGGCCTATACGCTGTTTCATACGCCAACCAAGATCGCCCGCGTGCGCTCGCCGGGGTTTCTCGACCATCCTCGGCTATTCGCCACGGAGGCGCTCCCCATCGATGTGCGGATCAGCCCGGAGCAGCTCGTCACCGAGTACATCATGCGGCTGATCGAGAACCCCGGCGCCCTGCAGGTGCTCGACTTCGCCGACGGGCGGGTGCGCCTGGTCGGCGTGCGCGCCTATTACGGCGGACCGCTGGTGGGCCACGAGCTGCGCACCCTCTACGACCACATGCCCAAGGTCGACGCCCGGGTGGCGGCCATCTATCGCCAGGACCGGGC
>JALOTB010000002.1 GCA_025458165.1 Chromatiaceae bacterium
GACCCCCTTGGTCCTGGCGATGGCCACAACCGTGGAGGCGCTGCGACCAGACCGCGCCTTCCCGCGTAAGATCAAACCGGCCAAGCTCCACGGCTTCCATCCCAACTACAAGCGCTGCCGGTGAGCGCTAACTTAATGGCATTGGGTTCCACCCGCCGCCGGAGACCTACTTGTGATACCCGAGCGTTCCTGCCGATGAGCCTTAGCAAGGGCTTTGAGACCCCCATGGCCGATGCCGATGGCCTCCCCGGGACCGGACCCTCGAACCACCCGGACCCCGCCGCTGGCAAGCCCTCCAAGGGGACAGGCATGCCCGTTGACGGCGCGGACGACCGCCGGCGCCGCACGAAAAAGGGGAGGAAGAAGACGGCTCCGGGTCCCGCTGCCGAACCTAACGACAAGGATAGCGGCGCGAGCGCCGACTCCGGGGTGGCCCCGGCACCCTCCCGCCCGATCGGCTCGGGCAAGGGTATCGAAACCCTATTCCGCAGCGTCTACCTCGCCGACACCGAGATGATCGCCCTCGCCGCAACCAAGGCGAACATCATGATCTCGCTGAACGGCTTCATCGTCTCCGCGCTCATGATCTCGGGGGCCTTCATCTATGCGTCCTCCCCCGCATTCCTGGTGCCGGCCGGGGCCTTTCTGTTTACGGCGGCGTTTTCCATCTACTTTGCCTTGCTCGCCGCGTCGCCCGACTTGGTGGGACTACCCCGACGGCTGTGGACCTGGCTCAAGGAGGCCGTTCACGGCCGCGCGTCGCTTCGGGATCTCCCCGCCTCGATTCGGCGCGAGCCGGAATTCACAGACGGCGTCTCCAATATCCTGATCTACGAGGACCGCATCAAGCTCACGCGGGAGGCGTACTGGGATCGCATGCGCCAGTTGCTGGGCGACCAGGAGGCGATCTACCAGAGAATGAGCGAGCAGCTCTATTGGCTCGGCGAGATCGCCAACAAGAAATTCGAGATGCTGAAGATCTCCTACAGCATCTTTCGCTGGGGCCTGGTGCTGTCGGTGATCCTCTTCTTCAGTGTGAAATCCTTTGAGGAGATCCGGCACATTTTTGTTGGCGCCGCAGGCGTTCGGCTTCAGAGCCTATCCATCGGCCAGTTCGACGACGTGTATGAGCCGTCCGGTGTCGTGCAGCTTGCGGACGGCCGGCTGCTGGTCGTTGAGGATGAATCAAAAAGGGCTTTGCGGATTCTCACCGCGACGCCAGAAGGAACCCTGGTCGCGAATGAGCTCTTGGACACTCGGATCATCAAGTCCTTCGGTCGAAAGCTGGACGACCTGGAAGGGGCGAGCATGGATGCCAGGGGCTATGTCTGGGCGATTACCTCGCACGCCCGCACTGAGAAGGGCAAGCGCCAACCGGATCGCGAGCAGTTGGTTCGCTTCCGGATCGAAGGAAACAATCTGCTTGATTTTTCCGTCTACACTCAACTGACAGACGACATTCTCGCCTCCGGTGTTGTCAGAGACCTGGCGGCGCAGCATGGGGCGACGAGCGTCAACTTCGCATCGCTGAATATCGAGGGGCTGAATTTCGACAAGGCACAGCAGCGACTCTTGATCGGGTTCCGGGAGCCCATGATCAATGGACAGTCGCTGATTCTCGCGGTTGAGAACCCGCGCGGTCTCTTCGAGCGGGGTGAATCGGCGCGCCTCGCTGATGATCCGATCTTGCTCGATCTGGGAGGGGGCGGGATCCGTGGTCTGAGCTATGACCCGATCCTCGGAAGCTTCCTGATTGTCAACGAGATCACCGGCGATGATGGCAAACCCTATTCGCAGCTTTGGTCGTGGTCAGGAAACCCTGGCGATCGGCCAGAGCCATTGGCGCTTCCGGGAATCGTGAATCTGAGCAACGTCGAGGCGGTGGCGTCCGTGCGAATCAACGGCGAGCCGCGCCTGGTGATCATGAGTGACGAGGGCGTCGCAAAGAAACAATTGCCTGCGAAGTACATGCTGTTGGAGTACACGCACCTGTCGCGCCAGTGACCCGGAAGCGGCCACGACGCCCTCGGGCAGCGACAACCGGCACGTCCGGGGACAGCCGCCCTCAGCCGACCGGTCGCGGGAGACGGATCAGGGGCATGACCAGATAGCCCCAGGCTGCGAAGCCGAGCGCCGCGATACCGAGCACCTGCTGCATCTGCGCCGCGGCGCCATAGCCCCCGTCCCAGTACAGCAGGCTGACCGTCAGCATCGCGGCGAGTACGACCAGCGCGAGGTGAACACTGGGATCGAAGGCCCCCCAGTCACTCCCGCGGGCGAGCCGCGTCCCCAGCCATGCGGCGAGCAGCCCCCCGGTCAGACCCGCAGCCACGTCCACCGGCCAGTGCACCCCGACCGCGACCCGGCTCGACCCCACCAGCAGGGCCACAAGGATCAGCAGTGCGCGCAAGGGGTTGCTGCGCAGGTAGTAGACCCAGACCCCACAGAGTACGGCGATGGTCAGGCTGTGCCCGGAGGGGAAGCTCCCCTTGCGCAGTGGCGGGCCGATCAGATGAAAAGCGTCGCCCGGCAGCACCGCCGGCGGGCGCAACGCGGCAAACAGGGGCTTTAGGCCGTGGGTCAAGGCGATCCCCGCCAGGGCGGCGAGCACCAGGGTCCAGAGCACACGCGGGTGCCGGCGGGCGAAAAAGAGGCTGAGCGCGAAGGCCGAGCGCTCGTCCCCGAGCACCGTGAGCCACTGCCAGACCCACTCAGGCGCCTGGGCCGCGGCCGCGTTCAATCGGAGGAAGCCGGCGTGGTAGCCGCCGAAGATCACCAGTGTCAGCCCGCCAAGCGCACAGATCAGCGCCGAGGCGGCGAGCCAGCGCGCGCCGTCCGGCGACAAGGCGCGATCGCGCCCGGCCCCCTCCGCCAGTGCCCGCCGAAGATCGGCCCCGAGGCGGGTCAGGACGCCATCAGCCATCCTTGACGCCCATCTTGACCAAGGCGACGGGCCCGCGCTGGTAGACCAGCTCCCGGGACAGGTCCGGCAAGTCCGCCTCAAGGCGGGGGAGCTTGTCGACCCGCAGGAAGACCAGATCCCCCGGCCGCGGCGGCCGATCCGGCGTGATCGCCTGACGGTAGACGCTGAAGCTCGGCATGTTGGTGCGGTAGGCGACGGTCGGCAGATCGAGCTCGCGGGCGAGCAGCGCGGCCTCCTTGACCGGCCCCTGCAGACCAGCACCAGCCCCTGCCAGGGCGCGAGCCGCCGCCAGAGCGCCAGCGCGAAGACCGCCACCAGCGTCACCCCCACCGCCAGGCGATACCAGTGATCCAGCGCGACCGCGCCCTCGGCGAGCATCGCCACCTGGTCCGCCCGCTTGGCACCTGCCCCCGCGAGTTCGAGGACCTCGGGCAGGACGAAGAGCAGGCCGAGAAAGGCGAGCGGCGGGAAGAAGGCCAACCAGCGGCTCGCGAGCAGGTCGCGGTGCCGCGCCATCAGGATGAAGAGCGGCACCAGCCCGTAGACGAGGTAATGCGGCAGTTTGGTCCCCGAGAAGGAGAAGAACACGAAGACCGCGAGGAACCAGAGCCAGAGGAAGCGATCCAGTGGATCGGACCAGGCCTGCCGCAGGGTTGGCAGCAGACGCAGGAGCCAACCGGTGAAGGGCAGTACGATCAGGGGCAGGACCACGAAGTAGTAGCCGGGAAAGCCCTTGTGCCCGTGGATGGTCTCGCCGAAACGGCCCAGGTTGTGGTGCAGGAAGAAGCTCTCGAAGAACCCCGGTCCACTGTCGAGATAGACGGCGACGTACCAGGGCAGGGCCACGGCGAGAAACATCGCCCAGCCCGGCAGCCAGAAGGCCGCCCGCAGCCAGTCGCGGAAAGCGCGCTCGCTGGCGAAGAACATCAGGCTGACCAACACTGGGAAGAACACCGCGACCGGCCCCTTGGTGAGGAAGCCGAGCCCCATCCAGAGATACACCCGCGTCAGTGTCCAGCGGCCGCGGTGCAGGTACCAGCGGTAGAGGTCGAAGAAGGTCAGGGCCAGGAAGAGGTTGAGCAGGGCATCGGCCGTCGCGGCCTTGGCGATGAGCGAGACCTGGAGGCTAAGGACCATGGTGAGCCCCGCCACCGTAGCGGTCTGGGCGTCCACCCGCTCGCGCACGAAGACCCAGAGGGCGAGCACCCAGAGCGACGCGGCCAGCGCCGAGGGCAGACGCAGCGCCGTCTCGTTGAGCCCGAGCACCGCCACCGAGGCCGCCTGTGCCCAGTAGATCAGCACCGGCTTGTCGTAGCGCGGCTCCCCGTCCTTGTGCGGGGTGATGAAGTTGCCGCTCGCAAGCATCTCCCGCGTCGCCTCGGAGAAGGCCCCCTCGTCCAAGTCGTAGAGGGGCGAGGCGCCAATCTGCCAGAAGAAGGCGAGCAGGACGGCCGCGGCGAGAAGCCAGGGCGAGGCGAGCACCCGGGTCGGGCCGCGCGCGATCATGCCGGCGTGCGCCAAGCGGCTAGGGCCGGGTCGCTCTCCCAGGCGATGCAGAAGTTCTTGTGCTCGGCGGACTCGAAGAAGGTGCGCGCCAGGAGCTCCGCCAGCACCCCGGTGGTGAGCAACTGCACCGCCGCGACCAGGAACAGGATGCCGATGAAGAGCAGGGGGCGCTGGCCGATGTGCTCGCCGAGCCCGAACTTGAGCACCGCGAGATAGGCCATGATGGCGGCGCCGATCGCCCCGAAGACGAGCCCGATGGAGCCGAAGAAGTGCCCCGGGCGCGCCCGGTAGCGTAGGAAGAAGAAGGCCGCGAGCAGGTCGAGCAGGACGCGGAAGGTGCGCGAGATCCCGTACTTGGAGCGCCCGAAGCGGCGTGCCTCGTGGTTGACCACCGTCTCGCCCATACGCTGCGGGTCGGTCACGCCGGCCACCCAGACCGGGATGAAGCGGTGCATCTCGCCGAAGAGGCGCACCCGCTGGATCACCTCCGCCCGGTAGACCTTAAGGCTGCAGCCGTAATCGTGCAGCCGCACGCCGGTCACCTTGGCGATCAGCCGGTTGGCGATGCGCGAGGGAATTTTGCGCAGCAGGAGGCCGTCCTGGCGCTCGCGCCGCCAGCCTTGCAGCAGGTCGAGGTCGCGCTCCAGCAGCTCGCGGGCCATGCGAGGGATGTCGGCGGGGTCGTTCTGCAGGTCCCCGTCGAGGGTAGCGATCAGCTCGCCCCGGGCCGCATCGAAGCCCGCCTGCATGGCCGCCGTCTGCCCGAAGTTACGCCGCAGTCGGATGATCCGAACGTGGGGGCCATAGCGCCCGGCCTCCGCTCGCAGCCGCTCGCCCGTGCCGTCGCGGCTGCCGTCGTCGACGCAGATCAGCTCCCAGCGCCCGCCATAGGCGGCGAGCCCATCGTGCACGCGCGCCAACATCGGCGCGACGTTCTCCGCCTCCTCGTACATCGGGATGACGATCGACAGACTGGGTGCAGGGGAGGTCATCGCGGCGGGGACGGGCGCTACGCAAAGTCTGGCAACCTAGCCCGCAGCCGGGGAAATTTCAACCGGCGGGACCCCGTGCGGCACGCGCGGAGGACACGGCCAAGGTGCCGAGCTGTCCGCCAGCGCGACGCCGGCGGGTGCCGGGGCCTTGGCGTTGAGGCCAGGCCCCTCCCCCCGACCAAGATCGGCACGGACGATCGTTTTTGTTCTGACAAGCGCTTTTCAGCAATTGTCACGGGGCGCTGACCTTAAGCGCGTGCTCAGGAAACGCTGAATGGGTCGGCGTTCCCCGCGCCGGGCAGGCGACCCCGCCGGTTCCAGTCGCCCCAGCGACTGGAACGCAAGGCAGTCGAAGCCCGCTTTTCCGATTCCCGCGGGGATTCTTGGCCGGGATCGCCAATCGCTCCGCGTTGCCTTAGGTCACGGCCAGGTGGATCCGGTACGGCGATGCAAGATGTCCCCTGGCTGGAGTCCTCGCCGACAGGCACCGGCGCGGGGCTCGGCCCTTGGCGCCTCGCCGCATACGAGGTCGAGCAGCCCCGAGGTTGAGGGGCATTAGTCGTCACCGTGGAGGGTGACGTGATAGCGGCGCAGGTCGCCGCCGGTGCGGACAATATCGCCGGATCGCAGCCGGAGCCGACCCTCGGCGCGGTCGCGGTAATAGAGCTTCAGCGTCTCTTTTACGACCGGGAAGGCCATCTCGTCCCAGGGGATCTCGGGCTCGGCAAACAGCGCCACCTCGAGGCTCTCCGCCCCCGGGCCGAAGTCGAGATCGACCAGGCGGCCTCGGAACAGGAGGTAGACCTGATCGATGTGCGGCAGGTTGAAGAGGCTGAAGAGCTCTCCAATCTCGACCCGCGCCCCCGCCTCTTCGAGCGTCTCCCGGGCGGCCCCCTGCTGGGTGGTCTCCCCCAGCTCCATGAAGCCCGCCGGCAGGGTCCAGAGTCCCAAACGGGGCTCGATCGCGCGGCGGCACAGCAGGATGCGGTCCCCCCACTCGGGGATGACCCCGACCACGATCTTGGGGTTCTGGTAGTGAATGGTGCCGCAGGTGCCACACACATGGCGGGGCCGATCGTCACCCGCTGGGACGCTCAGCGCCACCTCGGAGCCACACTCGCTGCAGAATTTCATCTCGTCCGCCCGGTCCTGGAAACATTGGATTGTAGTCGCTACCCGGCCCCCGTTTCTGGCCGGGCTGAGGGCCTGCTGGTACTATCTCGCGCGCCTTAGCGACGCGCTGAAGGCCCGGGGCGCGCACCCGAACCAACCTGAGGGGGAACCGGATGGAAGTCACCATCTTCGGCAGCGGATATGTCGGCCTGGTCACCGGGGCCTGTCTGGCCGAGGTCGGCAATCATGTGCTCTGCATCGACGTCGACCCGCACAAGATCGCCGTCTTGAACAGCGGGGGGGTCCCGATCTTCGAGCCCGGCCTGGAGGAGATGGTGCGGCGCAACCGCGAGGCCGGGCGGCTCGCCTTCTCGACCGACCCCGCCGAGGGCGTCGCGCACGGGCTATTCCAGTTCATCGCCGTCGGTACCCCACCCGACGAGGACGGCTCGGCCGACCTGACCCACGTCCTGGCTGTCGCCCGCACTATCGGCGAGCACATGGACAGCTACCGCATCCTGGTCGACAAATCCACCGTGCCCGTCGGCACCGCCGACCGGGTCGCGGCGGCCGTGCGCGAGGCGCAGGCGGTGCGGGGCATCGAGGTCGAGTTCGACGTCGTCTCCAACCCCGAGTTCTTGAAGGAGGGGGCGGCGATCGACGACTTCATGCGCCCGGACCGCATCATCGTCGGCACCGACAACCCGCGCACCGCCGAGCTCCTGCGCGCCCTCTACGCCCCGTTCAACCGCAGCCATGACCGCGTGATGGTGATGGACGTGCGCTCGGCGGAGCTGACCAAGTACGCCGCCAACGCCATGCTGGCGACCAAGATCAGCTTCATGAACGAGCTCTCCAACATCGCCGAGGCGGTCGGCGCCGACATCGAGAAGGTGCGCGTCGGGATCGGGTCGGACCCGCGCATCGGCTACCAGTTCATCTACCCAGGGTGCGGCTACGGCGGCTCCTGCTTCCCCAAGGACGTGCGGGCCCTGGAGCAGACCGCCCGCGCCATCGGCATCGAGTCGGCGCTGCTGCACGCCGTCGAGGCGGTCAATCACCGCCAGAAGGACGTGTTGTTCCGCAAGATCAGCGACTACTTCGAGGGCGACCTCGCCGGGCGCACCATCGCCCTCTGGGGCCTGGCCTTCAAGCCCAACACGGACGACATGCGCGAGGCCTCCAGCCGACGGCTGATCGAGTCCCTGTGGCAGGCCGGGGCGCGGGTGCGGGCCTTCGACCCGGTCGCGGGCGAGGAGGCCCTGCGCATCTACGGCGAGCGCCCCGACCTGGTCCTCACCCATGATGCCGTGAGTGCCCTGGAGGGCGCGGATGCGCTCGCGATCGTCACCGAATGGACCGAGTTCCGCAGCCCCGACTTCGGGCTCATCAGGGCGCGGCTCAAGCACCCCGTCATCTTCGACGGGCGCAACATGTTCGAGCCCAGGCTCGTCACCTCGGCCGGCCTGACCTACCTCGCCATCGGCCGCCAGCCGGCCAGACCCGGCTGATCTCACCCTCGCACCAGTTGCGCAACGCTTCGCCGCGCTACTAGGATTGGCGCACTCGCACGACGATTCCAACAACGGGCGCCGGCTGCGCCCATTCACACCCCAGAAGAGGAGAACGCCATGATTCGACGCATCGCTCTCGCGCTTCCAGCGCTCGCACTGACCCTCTCGGCCGGCGCCCAAGCCGCCACCTTCATGGACGCCGAGTGGGCCGCCGCGGCCTGTAAGGCGTGGAACAACGCCCCCGAGCTCACCACTGGCCTGGCCGGCAAGGCCTGGGCGGAGAACAATGGCGGCCGGGGCTACAAGGTCATCCAGCTCTACCGCACCAAGTGCGGCGAGGGCACCAAGGTCGAGCTCCAGATCAGCGACAAGGGCGGCAAGGCCGAGTGCACCTACGGCGGGGCGGTGAAGACCGCCGAGCTCAAACCCGACATCGACTACCTGATGAACGCCACCGACGAGGACTGGGCCTGCATGGGCGAGGGCAAGTTCGGCTGCGGGGCCATGGGCGCCATGATGACCGGCAAGCTCAAGTTCAAGGGCCCCAAGGGCGAGGCCATGGGCGTCATGGGCCCCTTTGATACCTTCCTGCAGTTGACCGGCAAGGTCCCCGGCGACAAGAGCGCCTGCCCGTAACCGCCCGCCTGGCCCAGACCTCCGGGTCTGGGCCCCCCACCCTTGCAGCTTTCCGACGTTGGGCCAGCCACCCCCGCACCGGCGGCCGCGCGCATCCGCGCTGCCCCGCTGCCTCGTGACGGCCGCGCTGCCGGGCCGCGTCGTGACGCGCGGGGGCGCGGCGAATCGGGCAGGCCCGGCCTGATCCACGCACCCGGGTGGGTCGCCTACAACTGGTAGGGCATCTGCCAGGCCCCCGCCGACGAAAGGGCACAGCGCCCGACCGCCAACCTCGCACCGACCCCATCGGACGAATGTCGGCCGCGGCCAGGTCGCGCGGGACCGATCAGCTCACCACCGGTGCAGCGAGGATGATCCGTTGGATGACCAACCCGGCCAGGGTCATTCCAAACAGCGCGGGGAGATAGCTCAGGGTGCCGTTAACGGCCCGGGCGCGGCCGCGCCCGGTGGGCTCGGGCGGCAGGGGTGCCGCAGGCGGCTCGTCGGACCAGACGGCGAGCACACCGCGTTCGACACCGCGCCGGCGCAGCCGCTGGCGCACCACCCGCGCCAGCGGGCAGCCGGCAGAATCCATCAGGTCACCGCTGCGGATGCGGGTCGGGTCGCAGCGCCCGCCCGCCCCCATGCTGCTGACCAGCGGCATGCGCGCGTGGTAGGCGGCGGCGATCAGCGCCGTCTTGCTGCTCAGGCTGTCGATGGCATCGACGACCGCGTGGAAACCGGGGGCGAGGAGGTCGTCCACCGTATCCCCGTGGATGAAACGGTCGAGCAGGGTGAGCCCGCACCCGGGATTGATGTCCATGACCCGCTCGCCCATCACCTCGACCTTGGTTCGGCCGAGCGTCGAGTGCAGGGCGAGGAGCTGGCGATTGAGGTTGGACGGCGCGACCCGGTCGTGGTCAACCAGGGTGAGCTGGCCGACCCCCGCGCGGGCCAGGGCCTCGGCCGCGAAGGACCCAACCCCGCCGAGCCCGGCGATGAGGACCCGGGCGTTGCGCAGGCGCGCGATCCCGCCCTCCCCCACCAGGATGCGGGTGCGCTCGAAGAGCGGCGAGTCCAGCGGCTCTAGGGACGGCACGCCGCGCGCTCAGTCCAGCCCGAGCAGCTCGCGCGCGTTGCGGCTGGTGGCCTCCGCGAGCGCGGCCGGGTCCTCGCCGCGGACCTCGGACAGGGCGGCGAGTACGTCCGGGAGGTACTCGGGGCTGTTGCGCTCCCCGCGGTGCGAAACGACCGTGAGGTCCGGGGCATCGGTCTCCAGCACGATGGCCTCGATGGGGAGTGCCTGGGCGAGGATGCGGATCTTGCGCGAGCGCTCGAAGGTCAGCATGCCGCCGAAGCCCAGGAGAAAGCCCAGATCGACGTACTGCCTGGCCTGCTCCAGGCTGCCGCTGAAGGCGTGGGCGATGCCGCCCGGTACCCGTATCCGGCGCAGGGTGGCGAGGACCTGGTCGTGCGACTTGCGGGCGTGGATGAGAACGGGGAGCCCGGCCGTCCGCGCGATGGCGAGCTGGGCCTCGAACAGGGCCTGCTGGCGGGCGCGGTCGAGCTCGCGCAGGTAGAAGTCGAGCCCGATCTCCCCGACTGCCACCGGTCGGGTCTCGGCGATCCGCCGTTCCAGTTGGGCGCGATGCGCGTCGCGGTGCTGGTCCAGGTAAACCGGGTGTAGACCGAGCGCGGGATAGAGGTCGGGCTCGGCGGCACAGAGCCCGATGAGACCCGACCAGCCGGCCGCGTGGATCGCGGGGACGACGATGCCGGTCACACCCGCGGCGCGGGCACGCACGATCACCTCGGGACGGTCGGCGTCGAACTCCTCGACGTCGAGATGGCAGTGGGTGTCGATCAGCGCCATGCGGCCAAGCCGCTCACTGCCCGACGGCCTGCTTGTCGCGGATGTAAATATCCTTGTGGGTGCCCTGGGCGCCGGGGCGCTCCTCCTCCTCGAAGCCGCCGGTCGCCTTGATCAGCCCGCGCAGCTTGGCGTAGCCATAGGTGCGCGAGTCGAACTCCGGCGCGCGCTTGGCGATCACGTTGCCGACCGAGCTCAAGTGCGCCCAGCCCGACTCGTCCGAGGCCGCCTCCACGGCGCTGCGCAGCAGGGCCATGAGCTTGGTGTCCTTCTTGAGCTCCTTGGAAGCCTTACGCGAGGTCGCGCCAGGGGCCTCGTCCTGCTCGCGAAGCAGCTCGGTGTAGATGAACTTGTCGCAGGCGGCGACGAAGGGCTCGGGCGTCTTCTTCTCCCCGAAGCCGTAGACCCGCAGGCCGGCCTCGCGGATGCGCGAGGCGAGCCGGGTGAAGTCGCTGTCGCTGGAGACGATGCAGAAGCCGTCGAAATGCTCGGTGTAGAGCAGGTCCATGGCGTCGATCATCATCGCCCCGTCCGTGGCGTTCTTGCCCGTGGTGTAGCGGAACTGCTGGATCGGCTGGATGGAATGCCGCAAGAGATGCGCCTTCCAGCCGCCGAGGCTTGGCTGGGTCCAGTCGCCGTAGATGCGCTTGACGTTGGCGGTGCCATATTTGGCGATCTCCGCCAACAGCCCTTCGACGATCGACGGCTGGGCGTTATCCGCGTCGATCAGTACGGCGAGCTTGTCGTTGTCTCCATTGGCCATCGCTGTCCTCTCCGCTCCCGACTACCACATCAGGTCGTCGGGGATCTGGTACTCGGCATAGGCGTCGTCCGGGCTCGGCGCGGTATCCACCGTCGGCCGGTTCCACACCAGGATCAGGCCCGGCTCGCGCGCCTGGACGCGCTCGGCGATGTCGGGCGTCAAGAGCTCATACCCGGTGTCCTGGCGAACCAGCACCAGGCGGCCGTCGATCAGTCGGGCGCGCTGGTCCGCGCTGACGTAGATGCGCTTCAAGCTCTCGCCGTCCTGGAAGTTGTAGGCGATCTCGCCGTCCTTGCGCGGGAGGCGGTGGGCATGAATGAGTTGGCGCAGCTCATTGGCCTCGGCCTTGCGGCGGGCCTCCTCCTGGCGCTGGCGATTGAGCTCGCGGTCGCGCTCGGCCTTCTCGGCCGCCGCTTGCCGGGCGCGCCGGGCCTCCTCGTCGGCGATCTGGTCTTTGCCCGGCCCGCGGCCCTGTTTGCGCTTGGCGCTGCGCGTCTCGCGCGCCTTCTGCTCGCTCACCAGTCCCGCCTTGAGCAACTGTTCTTGCAGCGAATTGCCCACGGTACAAGGCCCTCCTGTGGTGCCGTCGGTGCGACCGCTCGAAGCATCCACCAGCGTGACCAACGGACGCAAGGGGCACCGGGTTGATCGGGTGCCCACTGCCCTCCTCCGCCCCACGGGCGAGGGCTGCGGTTATGAACAGCTAGTCGCGCGGCGTTGCACCTGACGGCGCATCCATCGAGCGACGGAGGCAAGCGCACTCCGGATGGGGGTTTGTCTTATCGCTGGGGTCATGTCAAGGTCCGCAGGCCGTGTTTCTTTGTTCCGGGAGAATAGGGGCGAGATGAGCATGATTGAGTTGCTTCGGCGGCGGCAGCCGCGTGCCGGATATCGGGCGCATGGAGCCGCGGGTGTGACAGCCGGGCCTTTCTCTTGTCGTTTGGCACTGGCGTTTGTACTGACGGGCGGCGCGCAGGCGCAGGAAACAGCAACCTTCGGGCCGGGCACGCACGCCTGGGTGGTCCCGAGCGGCGTCACTAGCGTGGTGGTGGAGGCATGGGGCGGCGGCGGAGCCGGCGGGGGCAGCACCAACGCGGGGTTTCTCATTGCCCGCGGGGGCGCTGGCGGGGGAGGTGGCGCTTACGCCTCGTCGACGCTGACGGTGACACCCGGCAATACGCTCACCATCGTGGTGGCCGATGCCGCAGCGGGCCAAACGGGGGCGACCGGTAACGCCGGCGCGCGGTCGTTCGTAGGGCCCGATACCAATCCAGCGAACGCTCAGGTGCTCGCCGCTGGCGGCTCCGGCGGTACCGGAAATACCAGCGGCGGAAGTCCCGCGGGAGGTGCGGGGGGCACCGTAGCCGCCTCCGTCGGGGACACGCGGGTCGCAGGCGCGAACGGCACCAACGGCGCGACCGGGTTCGGCATCAGCTCCGGCGCCGGCGGTGCGGGTGCCCAAGGCGGCGGCAGTGGCGGAGCGCCAATTTCGACGCTCGGGGGAACCTCCGACGGCAATCCGGGCGCCGCACCCGGCGGTGGGGGCGGCGGAGCGCGCACGTCACAGAACGGCGGGTCAAGAGCCGGCGGCGCTGGTGGTGCGGGCCGGGTGGTTCTCACCTTTACACCCACAGCGGTGGTGCTGGGCGAGGTGGCTCTGGAGTGGCTCTCGGTCGCCACCGTGCTGGAACGGTGGGGAGCCTTCGATCTCGACGCCGACGCCATGCTGCGCCTGTTGCAGACATGGGACGCGGAAACCGCTGCCGCACGGCCCGGTGCCGACCGAGAGGATTTGCTGGCTGCACTGCGGGGCTACCTGGACCCGGATGGGGATGGCTTAGTGGCGGTCTTTCGCTGGGAGACCTTGGAGGAGCGGGGTACGGTCGGTTTTCACGTCGAGCGCCGGGCGCACGCGGATTGGGTGCGCGTGAATGCACACCTGCTACCGGGTCTAGTCGCCGCGCCGATGGGCGCCCAGTACTGGCTGGCCGACCCTGCCGCGGACTCCGAGGGGAGCCACGAATACCGTCTCATCGAGCTGGAGGCGCGCGGGAGCACGCGGAGCTACGGGCCGTTCCATTTAGAGCGATGGGGTTCGCAAGGTTGGTAGGATGCGGGGAGAAACGAACCGCGCGGGCACGGCAGGGCTCGCGACCCTTCCGCAGTCGGCGGCGATGGCGTCAACAAAGGTCGCCGCCTCCCGCTCTTCCCGAGCATGCCGAAGGACGGCGCCACGGCGTTCACCCATCTCGGCTTTCTGTGAAGGCACGCGCAGTATGACGCAAAGGGAAGCAGGTATGCTCCAGCGTGCTCACGATAGGAGATGCTGGCGACTGGCCGCTGCAGCGGGCGTGGAGAAATGGATCAGTGCGAGTGCGAGTCCGAGCGGGCGAGCCAACTGGGGCGGATCCTTCGCGCAACCGCGCTGGCGCTGGTGCTCGGGCTGCCTGCCCTGCCGGGCGCTGCGCTGGCGTATGTCCTGGCGCAGTGGACGTTTGACGCAGAGACGGCGGGAACCTGCAATAGCAATCCCGCCCCATCGACTGACATAATGGGCAACGCCGTAGCCGATGCGGGCAGCGGGCTGCGTTGTCCCCCGTCCAGTCCGCGCAATTTCCCCGCAGGGAATCCCGGCCGGGCATGGTCGTATGACAACTGACATGAGGGCCCGAGTCTGAGCACTGTTCATTACTTCGAGCTCACTGTCGATTTCAGCGCCTTTGCCGCACCGGATTTGCAATTCAGTTTCGACCAGAACCGCTCGAATACGGGGCCTCAGTCCTTCGAGATCCACTACAGCGTCAACAATGGTCCATTCTCGGGTCCCGCTGGGTCTGGCTCGACGACCACGAGCTTCCAATCGCGCAGCCTCAATCTCTCCAGTCTCAACAACGATATCGGCAGTCAAAGCAACGTCCGGTTCCGCGTTTACGGATACGGCGCCCCCGGCGCCGCTGGCACCTGGTGCATCGACAATGTGACCTTCACCCTGAGCAACCCGACCGCCGTGGTGCTGGGGAATACGGGCTTGGTCAGAGTTGGGTTCCACGAGGTGTTGGACGGACTCGGCGCCGCGGACATATCGCTGGAGGGCCTGCGCGGGCTGCTCGGCGTCTGGGACCCGGCCGCCGCGCAGGCCCTGAGCGGCGCGGGGCGCGAGGCCTTTCTCGGCGCGCTGTGGGATTACCTGGATGCCGATGGCGATGGAGCGTGGCGGTGTTCCGCTGGGAGACCTTGGAGCAGCGCGGCACCGTCGGTCTCTACGTCGAGCGGCGCGCGGACGGCGCCTGGATGCCGATCCATGCCGAGCTGCTGCCCGCGCTGGTGGCGGCACCCATGGGCGCGCAGTACTGGATGGTCGACCCCGGCGCATTCACGCGCGAGGGGCACAAGTACCGGTTGATCGAGGTAGAGGCCCGCGGCACCACGCGCGAGTACGGCCCGTTCACGCTGGACCTCGACGAATGACGGAGCGGCTTCGCGCCTTCCGAAGCGGTCAGGACGCCTCGTGTCCGCGGAATGCCGGCTCGCAGACTCTTAGGGGCTTCAAAGGCGATGCGCAACGGTGGTCTGCTCCATACCCGCCCGGGTGTGGGAGAATCGCGCGACCGCGAAACGGCGGGGCGGCGTCGCGGTCGGGAGGCGCAGACGCCGCAGCGGGGGCGACCGGTCCGCTCGAGTGGGGAGTTGTCATGCACGGCATCTGTGATTTGCCTCCTATAGTGCGCATTGCAGCCACAGGTTCAGGCAGAGTATCCAAGGGTGGGACTATGAAACCTCGTCAACGGCCCTTCGGGCCCCGTTTCGCATTGGCATTGGTGCTGCTCGCGGCGCTCATGGGCGTGCCGGTCGCCCACGCGCAAGTCACGGACACCTTTGACACCCCCGGAACGACCACTTGGACGGTCCCCACCGGGGTCACCAGCATCACAGTCGAGGCCTGGGGCGGCGGCGGAGGCGGCGGCGGGCGAGCCGGCAGTAGTGGGACCGCAACTGCGCGTGGCGGCGGCGGTGGCGCCTACGCCCGCGGCGTGTTGACGGTCACGCCGGGAAGCACCTATACGCTCACAGTCGGGGCGGGCGGGGCCGGCGGCGCGGCCGGCGCCAATGCGGGATCGGCAGGCGGTAACTCAACCTTCGGCGTCGGGCCGCTGGTTCGGGCCGCCGGCGGCAGCGGCGGGTCGGCGGCGACATCGGGCGCCGGCGGGCTCGGCGGAACGCTGGCCGACTCCATCGGCGATCTTCGCTTCCGAGGCGGCAACGCGAACAGCGGCGGCGGCGGCGGGGCCGGGTCGACCGGCGAAGGCGGAGATACGACGGGTACCACCGGGGGTACCGGGACCCCGGTGGGCGGCGGTAACGGCGGGTCGGCTCCCACGACGACGAATGGGGCTGCTCCTGGCTCTCCCTATGGCGGCGGCGGCAGTGGCGCCAGACGCGCGATTGGTGGTGCGGCTCAGGCCGGCGGCGCCGGCGGGAATGGCGGGATTCGCATCACCTACACCCTTCCGTCTGCAACGACGCAGGTCTGCGCCGCGCCGACACGGGACGGGGACGTCTCGACGTCGGGCATCCTCAACAGCTATTTCCCGCCTGCGAACGGGACGTTCAACTCCAGCAGCACCGCGATCGGGCTCGGGACCCGGCGCGGCGCGGCGGTCAACTTCGCGCCGGGGGATTTGGCGCTGGTGATCCAGATGCAGTGCGCGACGATCAACACGACGAATAACAACGACACCTACGGGCGCGGCGATGGGACCGGGCGCGGCTACGCCGACCCCGTGGGGAGTTGTCTTGCCGGCCGGTATGAGTACGTGCGGGCAGGCGCGGCCACCACGGCCAGCAGCCTGGACCTCAGCGAAACCCCTCTGCAAGGGGTCTATATCCAGGATGCCGGCACTACCCCCAATCGGCGTACCTTCCAGGTGATCCGTGTGCCGCAGTACGGGACATTGACGCTCTCAGGGACCGTGAGGGCGGAGTACTGGGACGGCACCACCGGCGGCGTGGTCGCACTGGATGTCGCCGACGGCCTTACCTGGGGCGGCCAGACCATCGACGTCTCGGAGCAAGGGTTCCGCGGCGCGGGGGCTTGGCAATGGACCGGCGCCACGGATACCAATGTCCCGCCGGACTACCGGCGCGTGTTCGACGCTGCCAACGCCCTGCGGCACGCCCACAAGGGCGAAGGAATCGTGGGTACCCCCCGTGTCCTGCACAACCAGCCTGACAACACCCGCGTGGATCTCGGGACATCCTGGGGCGGCTATGTCAACGGCGACACGGCGCGTGGCGCGCCGGGCACGGCCGGGGGCGGCGGCAATAACCGAGACAGTGGCAGGGACAACGGCGGCGGCGGGGGCGGCGGCAACGGCGGTATCGGCGGTTACGGCGCCTATGGCTGGAAGAGCGGCGGCTGGAATAACCAGTTCGTGCCGGGCACAGATTTTGATCTGCGCGGCATCGGCGGGGCGGCGTTCGCATCACCCGCACCGAACCGGGTCGTCATGGGCGGCGGTGGCGGTGCTGCCGGCAGCAACAATGACGGAACCAACCCGCAGGCCAAGGGCGGCGCCGGCGGCGGGATCGTAATCGTGCGCGCCGGCAGCATGACCGGCACAGGCACGGTGAACGCGCGGGGCGCGGACGGCGAAACCATGCCCGAAAATGATGGTGCCGGAGGAGCGGGCGCCGGTGGCTCGGTGGTGCTCATGGCCTACAGCGCGTCCGGCCTGGGAACCGTGGACGTGGACGTGAGCGGCGGCCAGGGCGGGAATAGCTTTTTGACCGGCGACCCGGCACACGCTGGTGGCGGCGGCGGCGCCGGGGGCGTGGTGATCCGCTCTCATGCGGCCACCGTAAACTTCGCGGGCGGAGCGAACGGCACGACCAACACCGGCGGGGATCCGGTAGGCGGAGCCGCGCATGGCGCGACCCCCGGCGGGCAGGGACTGGATTCCCAGCAAGCGGACAGCCAGTTCCTGGTGTTTCCGGGGGCCCTTTGTCCGCCCACCGCGGTGGTGTTGGGAGACGTGGACCTGGCCAGCGTCGCGGTCGGCGACATGCTGGACGGGCTCGGCGTAGCGGATATGTCGGTCGAGGATCTGCGCGCGCTCCTGGCCGTCTGGGACCCTGTGGCGGCAGAGGCCCTGGGCGGCGCGGGGCGCGAGGCGTTGCTCGACGCCTTGCGGGATTACCTCGATCCCGACGGCGACGGGGCGGTGGTGGTGTTCCGCTGGGAGACCCTGGAGCAGCGCGGCACCGTCGGGTTTTACGCCGAGCGGCGCGCCGACGACGCCTGGATGCCGATCCACGCCGAGCTGCTGCCCGCGCTGGTGGCGGCCCCCATGGGCGCGCAGTACTGGATGGCCGACCCCGGCGCGGCGCCGGGTGCCGAGTACGAGTACCGCCTGATCGAGTTGGAGGCGCGCGGCACGGCGCGCGAGTACGGCCCGTTCCGGCTGCAAACGGGCGCGGATTGATGGCATCGCGCGCTTGCCGGTCGTTCCGAGCCGGCCGCGGGCCAGGCTCGTCGTTTTCCAGGACTATCAGACTGTGGCAGGGCGAATCATGACGACAATGGCGAAATCGATGATCCGGTCCGCGATGCAGACGGCGCTGGCCGCGGGGGTCGCTGCGCTCTTCGCTGGCCCCGCGGTGGCGGAGCCCGAGGCGTCGGCCCCAGCCAGCGAGCCATGGGGCGAGTGGCGGGCCCTGTCCGAGGGCTTCGTCGGCCGCCGGCGCGAGCCACCTGGGCTGGAGCGCGCGGTCGAGCACCGGCGCTTGCCCGAGGTGGAGATCCAGGCGCGCCTGCTGGACCGCCCCGGTGCGCCCGGCCTGGCACGGGCCGCTGAGGCGCGTGCGTTGGCGCAAAGCGCCGCGGCGGCGCTCAGCGCGGGAGCCGCTGTGCGGACGAACGCCCAGTCGGCCTGGCTGAAGACGGGCGAGCCCGGTCTCTACGGCGTGTCTCTCGATGCGCTGGCTCTGGAGGCGGGGATGAACGCTTCGCAGCTCCGTAACCGCGCACGTTCGGGCCGGCTGAATGTGTTGAACGACGGGCGGCCCGTCTCCTGGCACTATGACCGAGGGTCCGACCGCCTGCTCTTCGCCGCCTTGGCCTACGAGACCTTCTACGCGGAGGGGAACGCGTACCAGGTCGTGCCCGCTCAGACCCCCGATCCCCAGCGGATGACGGAAACGCGCCCGGCGTCGGGCCGCGGCCGGGGCGATACCGCGCTCATCGGGCAACCGACACCCTTCCGCGAGTCGCTGAGGTTCGAGGAAGAGCCGGATATGTTCTTCAATCAGGCCGTAGCGGCCGGCGAGCCCGATGCCGATTTTTGGTTTTGGGACTATTTGTGGGGCGGCTTCAAAGACAGCATCGAAGTGACCCTGAACCTGCCGTCCACGGCGGCCGAAGGCGTGGGCGAGCTGCGCGTCGAGCTGCGCGGCTGGACCAGGCTCAACCCCGGCAACGAGCACCAGGTCTATGCCGAGCTGAACGGCGTCCAGGTGGGCCCCGTGATCGCCTGGGACGGCTTCGAGACCGCAGAGCTGGTGGCGCAGTTCGATCAGGGGCTCCTGAACCCGGACGGCGACAACACCCTCCGGCTGCGCAACATCTATGCCGCGGGGACCAACCCAGGTCAGTTCCTCGATGCCGTCGAGGTCGATTACCTGCGCCTGCCGGTGGTGAGCGACGGCCAACTCTGGATGCGCGGCGTCGCCGGCGGCACCCAGGCCGTGACGGGTCTCGCCAGCCCCGATGTGCTGGTCATCGAGTCGCCGGTGCGGGGTGCGCGGCTGCGCGGCGATGCCCAGGTCTATGCAGACGGGACCGGCTGGGCGGTAGCGTTTTCGGCCAATCCCGGTGCGGATTTCCTGGTCGTGGAATCCTCGGCCCTGAGCGCGCCGGCGATCGACGGACCCGCCACCGACGACCTGCGCAGCCGGCAGAATGCGGCCGAGTATCTCATCATCGCCCCCCGCGAGCTGGCCGGCACCGCAGAGGCCTTGGCGGAGTATCGCCGCGCGCATTTCGGCGCCGTGAAGATCGCCTGGCTCGACGACATCTACAAGGCGTTCGGGGCCGGGCGGGTAGACCCGTTCGCGATCGGCCGGTTCATGCGCACCGCGATGAACGAGTGGGGGCAGGCGCCGTCGATGGTGCTCCTGGTCGGCAAGGGCTCGCTCGACCACAAGGATCGGATGGGCTACGGTGACAGCTTCGTCCCGGTGGTGATGACGAGCAATCCCTGGTCCCTGGCGCCCTCCGATGCCCGTCTGCTGGGCTTCGACGACGGCATCACGCCCTTTGCTTACGGTCGGCTGCCGATCATGAACGACGACGAGGGGCTCGCCTACGTGGACAAGCTGGCCGGCCATGAGCTGCGGCTGCGCACCGGCGAGCGGGGCGCGGTGGTCGCGGCCGACAATCCCGACGATGCCGGCGATTTTCATGCCCATTCCGTCGAGATGACTCAACGGCTGTCTGAGCTTGGCTTCGATTTCGCCCGGCAGCTCTTCCACCCGCGGGATCAAGTCCGCACGGCGCTGATCGACTCCGTTACCTGGGATCAGGCAACCTACCTGAGCTATGACGGACACGGCTCCGTGCAGCAGATCGGGAATTACCGCGAGCGCTTCCTGCTGGTGGCGGATGCGCAGGCGCTTAGAAACGAGCACCTGCCGGTATTCACGGCCCTCACTTGCGCCGCCGGAGACGACAGCCTGCCCGCGACCCGCTCCCTGGCGGCGGCGCTGGTGCTCAATCCGGAGGGCGGGGCGATCGCCTCGCTGGCGCCGACGGGGCTGTCCCTGGGGCCCGACGCCCATGTCCTCGGGTTAGCCTTCGTCGATGAGCTGTTCGGCTGGAGCCAGCCGGTCGGGGCCGCGGTGAGCGCGGCCAAGCAGGCCGTGGACGGACAGATCAGCGGCTTCATGTCGCCGATGTACGGGGTGCTAGGCGACCCGGCGGTGCGCGCGGAATAGACGGGATTAGGGCGGACGAGTTTCCGCCCTTTCGGGTACAGATCAAGCCGAAATAGGTGAAGCGCATGACTGAACAATCGGAACGCGGGAAAGAGAACAAGGGGACGATTCAAGGCGAGGGCCGCGCCGGGCAACCGGCGCGCCTCCCCTACACGCCGCCACGGATTCTGAGCAGCGAACCGCTGGAGATGGCCGCGGGGAACTGTAGCCCGCCCTCTGCTGCATTCGGGAAGACCCAGACACCTACTACGTGTTCACAGCCCGGTTCCTAAGGGCCCTCGCATGCGCCCCCTCGGAAGCCCCGACACCTGGGGGCCTGCGTCGATCGCGCTCCGCCTGCCGGTCTGCGGCATCGCGATCGAGGGCCTGAGCGCCCGCCAGCGCGACGAAGTCGCGCGGAATCACCCGTCGTTTCTCGCCGCCGAAGGGGCTTTACACGGAACCGCTGGGATCGTCTGCCAGGCCGGGCGATTGCCTGAGCCCTTGTCCATCCCGGCGGAGGAGCTGACCTGCGCCGGACAATACGCCCCCCGCCAGGTCCGGCGCGGCGGCGGGCTGGAGGTCACCGGGATCAACTTCACCGCATGGGTGCCGCTGGACGCAGCCGCGGACGCCCGGACTCCGGCGGCCGCCCGCCTGTGCGTGGCCCGCGAGGAGGAGCTGCCCCAGCCGATGGTGCTGGAGAACTTCCTGCGCATCCTGCTGGCGCACCGGGCGCTGGGGTTCGGGGGCATGCTGCTGCACAGCGCCGGGCTGGTGGTCGATGGGCGGGCGCTGCTCTTCGTCGGCCGCTCCAACGCCGGCAAGACGACGCTCTCGCGCAAGGCCGACGCCGCCGGCGCGCGGGTGCTGAGCGACGACATCAACCTGGTGCTGCCGGCGGCGGACGGGTACGCGGTGCATTCGGTGCCCTTTACCGGGGAGTTTCGACGCCGGGTCGCGCTAGAGCCCGGCGCCGTGCCCTTGGCCGGGATCCTGCTGCTGGAGAAGGGGCCGCGGCTCACCCTGGCGCCGGTGGGCGCGGCGGCGGCGGTTTCTGCGCTGTTCGCCCAGTGCCCCTTCGTCAATACCGGCGCGGAGGAGGCCCCCGGCCTGCTGGACTCGCTGGCGCGACTGGTCACGGCCACCCCCGTGGCGCGCCTGACGGTCGCGCTGGATGACCCTTTCACCACCATCATCGACCGGGCCCAGGGGGCCTTTGCGCATGTCTGAGACATCGAGCTGCCGCCGCCTTTCACTGTCCTCCCGAGTGCGCTTCCGCGCCGTGGGCGATGAGGGGGTACTGGTCCACCTCGAGAGCGGCCGTGCCGTGGTGCTGAACGAGACCGGGCTGCACATCTTGCAACAACTGGAGCGCGGCCCGCGGAGCCCGGCGGAGCTGGCCGACTCACTGGTGGAAACGTTCGAGGTCGAGGCGTCGCAGGCGAGCAAGGATCTGGCCGCCTTCCTCGCCGAGCTGGACGCCGAGCAGATCCTCGGGGGCGAGGGGAAGCCCGGGTGACCACGGGCGACCGGTCCTACCGCGGCGAGGTGCTGAGGCGGGTGCGGCAGCAACGGCTGCTGCATGATGTGACGCTGGAGCTCACCTACCGCTGCAACCTGGACTGCTTCTATTGCAACAACGACCGCGAGAAACCCGGGAAGCCGCTCTCCCTCGCCCAGTACCGGACCCTGCTCGAAGACCTGGCGCGGATGCAGACCCTCTTCCTGATGCTCACCGGCGGCGAGCCGATGGTCCACCCGCACTTCTTCGAGATCGGGCGGATGACGAAGGAGCTGGGCTTCGTGGTGCGGGTGCGCACCAACGGTCACACGCTGCACCCGCGCAATGTTTCGCGGTTGCTGGAGGAGGTCGATCCCTACATGGCCGAGGTCAGTCTGCACGGGGCCACGGCCGAGGTCCACGACCGCCAGACCCGGGTCCCCGGCAGCTTCGAGCGCCTGATCGGCAACCTGCGCCAGGCCCGCGCGGCCGGGCTGCGCTGCGGCATGGTCACCACGCCCACCGCCTGGAACGAGCACCAGATCGAGGCCATGATCGCACTGGGCGATGAGCTTGACGCGCCCCTGCGCTTCCAGGGGCCGGTCGGGCCGCGCGACAATGGCGATACCGCGCCATTATCCATCCAGCCGGCGCGCGAGACCTGGGACCGCATCGAGGCGCTGGTCACGGAGCGCAAGGCCCGGACCATGGCCGGTGCGGGCCAGCGCCCGGCGCCGGAGGTGACCGCGGAGCGCGAGCACGAGACGCCGGCCACGTGCAGCGTGGGCGTTGCGGGGGTGGACATCGATCCCTACGGCAATGTGCAGGCGTGCATGCACCTTCAGCAGAGCGCCGGCAGCCTGCACGAGCAGTCCATCGAGCAGATCTGGAACCAGTCCCCCCTGTTCACCCGCGCCCGTCAGCGGGCGATCAAGGCCGCGGAGCAGTTGGGGGGCGAAAGGCCCCGTCAGCTCGGCGCCCCCCTGTTCTGCCTGGCGGTGGAGGAGAACTGCGCCAAGGGCTGCGGGGGGTGCGCGAGACCGTGATCGGCGCGGCCCGGCGCGACCAACCGAGCGCGGCTGCGGCCGCCGGCGGGCCGGAGACGGGTTGCGCGCCACCCGAGCCACCGCCGGCAGCGGGCAGGCCCGCCGCCTGGCGTCGGGCGGTGTACGGTGCCGACGGCTGTCTCGCCGCCGTCCTCGCATCGGGCGAGGGCATGGTGGTGCACGTCAACGGCACCTGCATGGAGCCGGTGATCGGGGATCGCGCGCGGGCTCGCATCGAGCCGGTTCGCCGCCTGTCCCCGGGGGATGTGATCGCGGTCCGCAGCGCCCCGGAGGGCACCGGGGTGCTGATGCACCGGTTTCTCGGCCCCGTCTGGACCCCCGGCGGCTGGCGGCTGATGACCATGGCCGACGCCGCCAACCGCCCCGATCCGCTCGCAGAGGACGCACAGGTCCTTGGCAAGGTGGTAGCGCTCAATACCTGTACCTACCGCGTCACCCTCCCCGTCCGCGCGCTGGCACTGGCGCGTTACGCCTACTGGACCCTGCGCCTCGCCATTCGCCGCCTCGTTCGAGGTTAATGTCAAACTGGGGCGCAGCGCGCTCGCAATCCCCCCTATCTCCCGCACGCGGTAGAGGGATGGGGTGAGGGTAACGACCACGGCGATACGCGACCGATTTCTATCGTGCGGCAGGGCGCGCATCGCCATGATGGTTAGGGAAACGCCGATCCTAGCAGTCTGTCGGTCTGCGCCTTGCGGCGCGCCCCGCCGCGACACCTGGCAGGTCGCATCGAATCGAGCATCCTGGATTTCGTGTAGGCGAAGCAGACCGCTCGAAACAGCAGCTCCAGCGGCTGTCCGTTAATAACAAACATAGGAAGCAAGGCGTTGGTCGACCGATGGCACCTCCGGCGATGGTGCCCGCGCACACCGGACAATGTAATGCGCGGGCGCCTTGTCGTTCCCTCACCCCCGCCCCTATCCCCGGTCTCGTGGACACTCTGAGCACAGCCCGTGATCGGCGGTACAGTCGTGCCCCATGCGACTGTTCGGGGCGACCTTCACCGCCTCGCTCACCGAGCGCATCCGCCTGGCGGCGGCGGAGACCGGTTTTACACCCAACGCCCCGGCCCGGCGGGTGTGGGGGTGTGCGCCTGGCTCGGTTGGCTTGGCGCCGACGGCAAGCCCCCCGGGGTCAGCAGCCGCAAGGCACTGCTGGCGTTGGAGCAGCGGGGTCTCATTGATCTGCCCGCGGCACAGCGGGCGATCCCGCAGGCGCGCCCGGCGGCTTCCTCGGGCGCAAGGGCGCCCGCAATCCCGGTGCCACTATGATCCGGTACGGGCTCAACCGACTCGCCGATATCACCGCAACCGTCCGTATCTCCCATCCGTCCATCCGAGGCGGCCAGGGATGGCTGTATCCGGAATCATGGTCCGCCCCGTTCCTTGCCAACGACCCGATGGGGCAACATCCTGGCGAACGGCTGAGCCGCCGAGCGAAACGACCCGCGGCAAGCAGGCGCGCAGGAGGCCGCGGCAGGACCACCACGAGTGGCGACGAGTGAGCCCCACCGTGATGGCAGGCAAGGCACGTCCCGCGCTGCCGAGAACCTGTGTTGACCAAGAGCCCGCCTTGCCGAGCCTGAGGGTGCGATGGGGACAGGAACGCTAGCGGATTCCATCAGGGCACGAGGGCCGACGACGGCACCTCGCCACCAGGGCGGAAAGCAGGCCGCAACGGTTTTCTCTGTCGATCAGGGGGTCGCTCTCGCATCGCGGAACTGACCAGACGAGGGGCACAGTCAGCAGAGGGCGCGGGTACAGGGAGCAAGCCGCGCGCGACTTTCGCGCCGGCGCCCGCGTAGAATCCCGGGCCGTCGACCGCCCCGCACGGGGCCGGTACCGCCAACCCTCACTCGCCCCGCTTATGGAGAGCCATCGACCCATGAACCGCATCGCAACCCTCCTCGTCCTGATCGCCCTAAGCCTGCCCGTCATCGCCGCGGGCCCCACCAGCATCGGCTACGTCGACATGCAACGGGTGTTCGAGGAGAGCGCGCTCGGGCGTCAGGCCAACGACAAGCTCAAGGAGCAGTTCAGCCCACGCCAGGACGCCTTCGCCCAGGAGGAGCAGGCGATCCGTCAGCTCCAGCAGGCCCTGGGGCGCGACCAGGCGCTGATGAGTCAAACCGAGCTCGACAAACGCCAGAAGGAGATCCAGCAGCGCATCGGCAAGCTTCAGCAGGATGCCGCAGCCGCCCAGCAAGAGCTGGCCGAGGCGCGCAGCAAGCTTGGCAGCGAGATCCTCGGCCCGGCGCAGAAGGCGATCGCCGAGGTCGCCAAGAAGCAGAAGATCGGCGCGGTCCTCGAGCGGCGCCAGAGCGGCCTGGTCTACGCGGATGATGACCTGGACCTGACGGAGGCGGTGATCAAGGAGCTGGACGCGGCGGCGAAGGCCAAGAAGTGAGTCGCCAGCGACTGGCCCGATTTTGACCATTTGGTTGCCGTCACCCCGAATCCCTAAGGTAGAATCCCAGACGGCCGAGCGGGCCGGCAGCCCGCGCCATAGGCCCAATGATTCCGGGCTTCTACTTGCCCCCGACCACGACTGAGGACGACACATCCATGCTTGGCGAACCCCACGATCTCCTGCACGAGTTCCCGGATCTGGAGGCACGGATCGCGGCCCTGCGGGCGTCCAACCAGGACTTCGCGCATTTGATGACGGAATACGACACCCTTGACGCGCGGGTCCGGCGCCTCGAGGAGCTGGGCACGCCGGTGGCGGACGAGACGATCGAGGACCTCAAGAAGGAGCGCCTGCTCCTCAAGGACCGTCTCTACGAGATGCTGCGGGCCTGAGACGGCGCCCCCGGCGCTGCCGCCGAGCAGCAGGCGCCGGCGACGGACCATGGCCGCCGACCTCCCCTACGACCAGCGCGTCGCCCTGACCCGGAGCGTGCTCCAGATCCTCGACGGCTGGTCGCTCGCCCCTGACGACCAGTGTGGGCTGCTCGGGCTGGACCAGCCGGGCGCGGTGCGGCGCCTGCGCCGACATCGGCTCGGCAATCCCTTCCCCGACGAGCCGGAGGTCTGGGTCCGCGTGGCCCTGCTGCTGGACATCGACCGCGCGGTCAACCAGCTCTTCCCGCACAGCGGCGCGGCGGCGGACCTCTGGGTGACCACCCCGCGCATCAAGTTTGGCCGCCGCACCCCGCTGGAGCTGATGCTCTCGGGCGGGGTCGAGGGCATCCGTCGCGTGGCACGGTCGCTCGACAACCTCGATCTGCTCTGACCGCGGCCGGACCGCTCTCCCGCCGGCAGGGCACCACCGCCATGCTCCAGTACCGCATTCTCCCGGTCACGGCGTTCCAGCAAAACTGCACCCTGTTCTGGTGCGATGAGACCCGCCAGGCCGTCGTGATCGACCCCGGCGGCGAGGCGGACCGCATCCTCGCCACGCTGTTCGACGTCGGGGTCGAGCCGGTCGCCATCCTGCTGACCCACGGTCATGCCGACCACGTCTCGGCGGCGCCGGAGCTCGCACGCCGCCTGGGGCTGTCGATCACCGGCCCACACCCGGACGACGGCTTCCTGCTCCAGGCGCTGGGGCAGCAGTGCGAGCTGTTCGGCCTGCCGCCGGCGAACGGCTTCACCCCGGACCGCTGGCTCGCGCACGGGGAGCGCATCCCGCTCGGGCGCACCGAGCTCACGGTGATCCACTGCCCGGGCCACACGCCCGGCCACCTGGTCTTCTACGAGGCGAAGAGCCAGCTCGCCCAGGTGGGGGACGTGCTGTTCCGCGGAGCGATCGGCCGAACCGATTTCCCGGGTGGGAACCATAGTTCCCTACTCGCTTCGATCCGCGAGCGCCTGCTGCCGCTCGGCGACGGGGTTCGCTTCATCCCGGGCCACGGGCCCATGTCGACGTTCGGCGTCGAGCGCCGCACCAACCCCTTCCTCGTCGCACCCGGCGCCTAGCCCCGACCTGGGGCTAGGGACGGTTTTCCCGTCGGCTCAAGGGCTTCTGGACTGCCCCGAAGCGCTCGGTAGTTCTGTGCTTTAATACACCTCAAACAGCGTTTTTTGGACACCGCCGTGGGCTCTGATACCCCCCCGATCTCGCGTCTGCGCAGCGGCCGTACCTACTGGGTGCGCCGGACGCCGCCGCCATCCGCCGAGGCCGAGTCCGCCACCGCCAGTCCTCCCAAGCGCCCCCCGGGCAAGCGCTTCGTCGAGCCCTACCGGCTGAGCGACGAGCAGCGGGCAGCGATCATCGCGCCGCTTGCGGAGCTCGGCGTCGGCGACGCCGAGAGCCGCGAGCTTTTCGCCGCCGCGATGGAGTACGACCTGGCGGGCTGCCGCGACCTGGCGTCGCCGGAGCCCCAGCCGCCCGCGCGCAAGCCCAAGCCGAGCACGGAGGAGCGCCGTCTGCGCGCGCTCGCCGAGGCCGCACAGGCACTGGCGGATCAGCTCGCGGGGCTCGACCCGAAGGCGACCGAGCGGCTGACGCTCGCGCTGGGCGAGACCGACCGCTTCAAGCGCAGCTATGGCGACGACTACCTGCGCGCCCTGCGCTGCGAGCTTCAGCGGGTCGCCGGTGCCGCGCCGAAGACAGAGACCGGGCCCGCCGCGCCCGAGCCGAAGCCGGCGCTGCCGGAGCCCGCGCGTCGCTTCGTGCTGCGCGCGGCCGACGCCTTCAGCGACTGCTTCGAGACCAAGGCCAGCGCCCAGCGCGGCTCCGCCTTCCTCGCCACCCTCCAGGCGATCGTTGCCGTCACCGGTGTACGCATCCCACTCGAGCCGCGCACCGTCGCGGAGATCCTCGCCAAGGCCTAGCCGGGGCCGGACGGCGACCAGCCCCCGCTCGCCGCGCGCCAACCACGTCGGGCTGCCTCCTTGTCCTGGGCTGGTTATCTCTTCCTCGCCGTCTCAGCCCTGATCATCGCGCCCGCACTCTGGATCAAGCTCGCGAGCGGCCGCATCCGCGGCAGACCCATCGCCGGGCTTGCGGCGGTCTTCCCGGACCTCGCCGGCTACCAAGGGCGTGCCGTGATCTACTGCGATAGCGCGCACTGCGGGCCCTGCCGGCGGCTGGCCCCGGCCATCGAGGCCCTGGCCGCGCGACGGCCTCGCCTCTACCGACTCGACCTCGGCACCCACGCCGAGCCGGCGCTTGCCCTCGGTGTCCGCGCCACCCCGACCAGCCTCCTGGTCGAGAACGGGCAGGTCGTCAAGGTCATCCTGGGCGACCCGCTGCGGGCGATCGAGACCTTTCTCGTGGATCGACCCACCGCCTCGGGCTGATCACCGCTTCTCGGCAAGCCGCGTCGGCTCGCGGACTCGCGGTGATCGCCGAGCGCGGTGCCTCGGTTACAATCGCCCCGCCGGGCCCCTTGCCAGCCCGACCCTTGCGACTGGGAGGTCCCGAGATTCGATGATCTTCAAGCGTTTCCTCTCTCCGAAGTCACAGCGGCCAGGCCTGCCGCGGGATCAGGAGGGGCTGCTCGCCATCGTCCGCAGCAACGCCGACAACGCCCTGCGGCGTGACGCCTGCCGGCACATCCACCGACTCCCGGCGCTGCGCGAGATCGCCGAGGCAGACGCCGACGCGGGTGTGCGCGAGCTGGCGATGGCCCATTACCGCCGGCTCCTGTGCGGGGGTAGCCAGGGCGAGGCCCCGACCCTCGCGGAGCGGCTCGAGGAGCTCGCCATCCTCAGCGACCAGCGCGTGGTCGAGCAGGTCGCCAGTACGGCGGTCGAGCCCCAGGTGCGCCTCGCCGCCATCGCACGCCTGGAGAGCCCCGAGGCCCTCGTCGCCTGCGCCTGCGACGACGCCCTTGCCGCCAACCGCAACGCCGCCGCCGAACGCATTGCCGACCGCACCGCCCTCGAGCACCTCCTGCGCAGCATCGGCAAGCGCGACAAAAACGTCCACCGTATCGCGCGCCAGCGGCTCAAGGAGGCCCACGAGCGCGAGGCCCTGCCCGCGCGGGTGCGCGCCCAATGCGCCGAGCTCTGCGAGAAGCTGGAGCGCCTGGGGCGGTTCGAGAGCTGGCAGCAGGACCTCGCCCTGCTGGAGCTGATCGACCGCCAATGGGCCGAGATCGCCGCCGCCGCGGATGCCGACGCCCAGGCACGCTATCAGGGGCTGCGCGAGCGCTTCCTCGCCGCCTACGAGGCCTACCGCGCCGAGCACGCGGCCGAGATCGCCGCACAAGAGGCCCGTGAGGCCCTGCGCCTGGAGCGGACTGGACTGCTCGATGAGCTCGCGGCCTGTGCGGCACTCACCGACGAGACCGAGCTCAGCGCACGTCTGCAAGACATCGACACCCGCTGGGCGGGTCTCGCCGGCCTCCCCGCGGCGGAGCAGTCGGGCCTCGATCGCCGCTACGGCGCCTTGAGCGCACAGATCGCCGCCCACCGCCAGGCGCTCGCCGAGGATCGCCGCCGCGCGACGCGGCTGCGCAAGCTCGCACAGACGGCGGAGAAGACACTCAGCGAAGGCAAACCGCTGGAGCACCAACGCATCCGCGCACTGCTCGACGAGGTCCGCCAGATCCTTACCGCCGAGCACAACGATCCAGCGCTCGCGGAGCGCCTCGGGGCGCTGGCCGCCCAGCTTGACGAGCGCCTGAGCAAACAGCGCCAGCACGCCGAGAAGCGCCTCGGCGAGACGCCCGGCAAGCTCGACGAGCTCGAGGCCGCCATCGAGGGCGGGGAGCTCAAGCATGCCGAGCCCTTGTACCAGAGCCTGCTCGCCGGCCTGGAGCTGGTGCACGCGAGCGGTCTGCCAAAGTCCGGCTATGCCGCCTTTGAGACCCGCCTCCACGGACTGGCGCCGCGGGTGCGCGACCTGCAAACCTGGCGCAAGTGGGGCGCCGACCAGCATCGCCATGCCCTGTGCGAGGCGATGGAGGGCCTCCTTGCCGCCGACTTGCCATTGGAGGCGGTCCACCTGCGGCTGCACGACCTGCAGATGGAGTGGAAGGGGCTCGACCAGAGCGGCTCGCCCGTCAATCACCCGCTGTGGGACCGTTTCCACGCCCTCTCCGATCAAGTCTACACCCGCTGCAAACCGTACCTCGACGCCCAGGCCGCGGAGCGAGAGATCAACCGCCGTCACCGCGAGGCCCTGTGCGCGGAGCTGGAGCACTTCCTCGACCAGGTCGACTGGGCGCGCATGGACTGGAAGAAGGCCGCCCGCGCCGAGCGCGAGATGCGCCAGGCCTGGGCGGCGGCCGGCGAGACCGAGGGGCGTCACCGCAAGGGGCTGGAGAAGCGTTTCCACACCGCCATCAAGCGGCTCGACGAACGCCTCACCGCCGAGCGCGCGCGCAATCAGGCGCACAAACGCGACCTGATCGTCCGCGTCGAGTCACTCGTCAGCGCCCCCGACCTCGACCGGGCCATCGAGGACACCAAGCAGCTCCAGCGCCAGTGGCACACCACGGTCCCGGCGCGCCAGAAGGAGGAGAATCGGCTCTGGCAGCAGTTCCGCAACGCCTGTGATGCCGTCTTCGCCCGGCGCCGCGAGCAGCAGGAGGCGGCCAGTGCCGAGCTCCAGGAGCACCTGCGCCAACGCGAGGCCCTGTGCGAGGAGGCCGAGGCGCTCGCCGCCGCGGAAGCGGGCGAGCAGGCGCTCGTCGCCGCGCTGCGCGGACTGGAGGCACGCTGGCGCGACGCATCCGCGCTCCCGCTGCCGCGTCAGGGTGCAACCGCGGTCGCACAGCGTTGGCAGGACGCCCGCAGTCGTTTGCTACAGCGGATCGAAGGGCTTCGCGAGCAGGCGCAACGCGAGTCGATGGCGCTGCTGGAGCGTCAGGCCGCCCTGTGCGAAGGGCTGGAGCGCGGGACCGCCGACGCGGACACCGCCGAGGCACAGTGGCAGGCCCTGCCCTCGCATCGCGATGCCGAGCGGCAACGGGCGATCGGCGCGCGCTTCGCCGCGGCCCTCGCCGCCGCACGCTCCGGCCGCGGGGGGCTCGCCGAGCGCCAGGCCGCCTTCGCGGCGAACGGCGCCCGCCGCGCCGAGATCTGCCTGCGCCTGGAGGTCCTCGCGGGCATCGATTCCCCCCCCGAGCACCGCGAGGAGCGCCTCGCGTTCCAGGTCGCGCGGCTCAAGGACCACATGCGCGACGGCGAGGGCGACCCCTTGCAGGGGGACGGGCGGCTGATCGATGCCTGGTACCTCTGCGGCGCGGCGCCGCAGGAGGTCGCCCCCACGCTCGACGCCCGCTTTGCCCGCGCACGTGCCGCGTTGGAGCAGTCGGAGCGCAAGAGTGAAGCGGCCTAGCCCGGCTCAGCGGGGGCGCGCGTGAGCGGCCCGCCCTTCGCCAGCCCCGAGGCGGCCGAGGAGGCCTTCTATGCCGCCTTCGCGACCGCCGACGCGCGCGCCATGGAAGTCGTCTGGGCCTACGGCGATCCCATCGCCTGCATCCACCCCGGTGGCGGACTGATCGAGGGCCGCCGGGCGGTGATGCAGAGCTGGATCGACATCTTCTCCGGCGCCCGGCCGCCGACCCTGGAGCACCGGGTGGTCGCGACATTCGCGGACGGCAACCTCGTGGTGCGGATGGTCGAGGAGCGCATCCGCCCCTCGGGCAGCCCGGGCGAGGAGGCCACCCGCGTGCTCGCCACCAACACCTACCGGCGCGAGGAGGACGGCTGGCGCCTGGCCGCCCACCACGCCTCACTGCCGATGATCCGTGCGCGCGGCGGAAAGGCGGCCCCGCCCCGGCTGCACTAGGTCGACGCGGATGATTCGCGGTCCCTGGCAACATCAGCGCGGGACCCGATGAAGCTGGTGGGCCCGCCGCCGCGGGTGGGAATCGCTGAATCCCCGAGCGTCTGCTAGCGCACGTTCTGCTTGAAGGCCGGGACGTCGGCGTTGCGCGCCTGCGAAAAGTTGGCGAAGGTGATGTTGACGGTCACCAGGGGCACGCCGCGGAAATTGGCGTCCGCGACGTCGGCATGACGGAGGACCGCCCCCTGGAGCTGCGCCCCCTCGAGGTCCGCCCCGGTGAGCTTGGCGTGATGGAGGTTGACGTCGCGCAGCGAGACCCCGCGCAGATCGGCCCCCACCAGGCTCGCCTCGCGCATGTTCGCGAGATTGAGCACCGCCGCGACCCGCCCGTCGCCACCGCCCAGTCGGGCACGATCGAGCTTGGCCCGGAACAGCTTGACGCCGTTCATGTGCGTGTTCTCGACGTCGGCCCCGGTGAGGTCGCTGCCCCCGAGCACCGCCTCGATCAGCACCGACCCGCTGATCCGGACCCGAGTGAGACGGGCCTCGCGCACACAGGCGTTGCTCAGATCCGTCCGTTCGATCACGGCATCGCTCAGATCGGAGCCGTGCAGATCGACGTAGCGCATGTCGCAGGCGATGAAGCGTGCCCCGCTCAGGCGGCAGTTGGTCAGCACTGCGCCGCTCCCGGGTGAGCCATCGCTGAGCTTCGCCTCCTCGAAGACGGCGCCGGTCAGGTCCGCCCCATCGAGCTCGGTGCGCACCAGGATCGTCCCCTTCAGCCGGGCACCCGCGAGGTCCGCACCGATGAGGTCGGCCTCCTGGAGCCAGGCCCCGCTCAGGTCTCTCCCGCGCAGGTCGGCGCCGTCGAGGTTGTCGTCGCGCAGGTCGGCGCCGACCAGGGTGTCGGCCTCCACCACCCGCAGGACCTCGCCCGTCTCTCTGTGTCGGATCTCGATCATCGCTGCCGCCCTCACTCAATCCGGATCGTCTTAGTCTCCCCGTCCTCCTCCCCGCCGTCGGTGGCCCCCGCACGACCGGAGAGCCGGGTCGTCTGCGCGCGACCGTTGTATGCCTCGGCGCGCGGCTTACCGCTGGATGCCCGTCGGCGCGGCGTACTACTGGGCTTACCTTCCCCCGCGGCGTCCGCAGGCGCTACGGCTGCCGCAGCCTGCCCGGCCGCCGGCTGTGAGTCACCGGCCGCCGTGCGGGCCTTGCGCGGGCGCGCGGGGGCCGCGGATGAGCCAGCCGCCGCCCGCCTGCTCGGCGTCGCGGCTTGGCCGTCGCTCCGCTTCGAGGCGGCCCTTCCGGTCGCACGGGCACGCGGCTTGGGTGCCGTGGCGGCCACGGGGACCGGCGATACTGGGGCCGGCGCTGGACGCTCGACACGCGCGGCCGGCGGATCGGCGGGGGGCGCGGGCGGGTCCGGCGCCTGAGCGGCCAGGCCGGAGATGTCGCCCGCCGCGACGGGGCCAGCGAGCGGTCCCGGCGATGGCGCCGCCGGTGCCGGGGCCTTGGGCGGATAGACACCTCCGCCGCCGGAGGACCCGCCGCCGGCACCCGGGCCACCCGTGGGAGGCACTGGGGCGGCTGGGGCCCGGTTGCGCTTGGCCAAGAGCGCACCTATGAGCATCTGCAGCAGCCGCCAGAGCGAGAGGAGCACCGTGCTCAGCACCCCGATGAAGGCGAAGAGAAAGGACACCAGCCCACCCCAGAGGCGCAGCCATACCGGTGTTCCTCCTGCGGTCATCGGCCGCGCGGCCCCCCCCTTGCGGGCGCCGCCTGGCACCTCCTCGACCTCCGCGTAGCGCCCCGAGAGCTCGATCTCGCCGCTCTCGGTCTCCTCCAGGTAGAAGTGCCGGCGTAGGCTGATGCAGCCTAGCGGGATAACAATCACCGCTAGCAGGGTCCCCACCGAAGCGCCAAAGAAGATGCTGACCGCCATCCCCTGGAAGATCGGGTCAAACATCAGGGTCCAGGCCCCGCCGATGGTGGTGAGCGAGGTGATCAGGATGGGTCGCATGCGGATCTCGGCCCCGGCGACCGCCGCCTCGCGGACGCTCTTGCCCTTGGCCACCTCGATCTTGACGAACTCGACGATCAGGATCGACTGGCGCACGATGATGCCGCCCAGCGCAATCAGCCCGATCATCGAAGTCGCGGTGAACTCCGCCCCCATGATCCAGTGGCCCGGGATGATGCCGATCAGGGTGAGCGGGATCGGGGCCATGATCAGCCCGCCCAGCGCGAGGTCCCCGAACTGCCAGACGATCAGGGCGTAGATCAACAGCAGGGCGGCCATGAAGGCGAGGCCCATATCGCGAAAGGTCTCGTAGGTAACCGTCCACTCCCCCGACCACTCGAAGCCGGATTGGGTGTCGTCAGATGGCGGACCGATCAGCCCCATGGGCATGCCGCTGATCTGCACCCCGTCGGGGGCCGTGTAGCCCGCGAGCTTGTCCTCCACCCCGAGCATGCCGTAGATCGGCGCCCCGAGGCGGCCCTCCATCTCGCCCACGACGTACTCCATCGGGCGCAGGTCCTTGTGGTAGAGGATCGGGTCTTCCGGCATCTTGACGAAGCGCCCGAGCTCGGCGAGGGGTACGGTCTCGCCGCTCGGTGACATGATCGGCAGGCTCCCGAGGGTCGAGAGCGCGGCGCGGTTGGCGAGCGGGGTCTGCAGGACGATATAGGTCGGCTCTAGGACAGTCCCGCGCTTGACGTCACCGACCTTGTAGCCGCCCATCGCCATGGCGACGTTCTGGTTGATGGCGTCGACTGAGATGCCGCGGCGCACGGCCTTCTCGGTGTCGACCTCGAAGCGCCAGTAGTCGTAGGGCTCGGCCATGTAGTTGTCGACGTCGACGATCCCCTCGACCTCCTCAAAGATCCTGGTCATGTCGCGCGTGACCTGGCGTCGGACCTCCTCGCTGGGACCGTAGACCTCCGCCACCACCGTCTGGAGCACGGGCGGGCCGGGCGGCATCTCCACGACCGCGATCTGCGCGCCCAGACCCTGGGCCAGCGGCGTGAGCAGCGCGCGCGCGGCGACCGCGATCTGGTGGCTGCTGCGCTCGCGCTCCCGTTTGTCTTTGAGCATCACCAGCAGGTCGCCTTCCCAAGGGTTTTGGCGCAGGTAGTAGTGGCGGACCATGCCGTTGAAGTTGAAAGGCTGCGCCGTCCCGGCGTAGGTCTGCACCGCGGTCACCTCGGGGATCTCGCGGGTCTTCTCGGCAAGCTGGCGCACGACGTTGGCGGTCTCCGGGAGGGGAGTACCCTCGGGCATGTTGACGACGACGCTGAACTCCGGCTTGTTGTCGAAGGGCAGCATCTTCACGGGGACCGTCTGGGTATAGAAGAGGACGCACGCCGCGGCCGTGGCCACGATGCTTAAGACCAGGAAGCCAACCCCGAGGCTGCGGTGCTCGATCAGAGGCAAGACCAGGGGGCGGTAGACCTTGCCCACGATCCGCCGGGTGCGCTCCTCCCGCCGCTCCGCCTTGTGCAGGGCCTCCATCTTCGGGCGGACCCGCAGGGCGAACCAGGGCGTGAAGACGAACGCGGCGAACAGCGAGAAGGCCATCGCCGAGGACCCGAGCACCGGGATCGGCCGCATGTAGGGGCCCATGAGCCCGCTCACCCAGCCCATCGGCAGCAGCGCGGAGATGATGGTGAGGGTGGCGAGGATGGTGGGGTTGCCGACCTCGTCCACCGCGCGCACCGCGTGGGCAATCGAGGTCTTACCGACCTCGAGCCAGTGGCGGAAGATGTTCTCGACCACCACCGTGGCGTCGTCCACCAGGATGCCGATCGAGAAGATCAGCGCGAACAGGCTCACCCGGTCGATCGTGTAATCCACCATCATCGCCCACCAGATGGTGAGCAGGATCACCACTGGGATGACCGTGATGACGACGAAGGCGGCGCGCGCCCCGAGCCCCACCAGGCACAGGATGGAGACGATGATCACCGCCTCGAACATCGCCTTGAGCAGCTCGTTGACCTTGTCGTTGGCGGTCTTGCCGTAGTTGCGGGTGATCTCGACCTCGACGTTGCTTGGGATGAGCGTGCCTTTGAGCTGCTCGAGCTTGGCGAGCACTGCGTTTGCCACCGTGACGCCGTTAGTCTTCTCCTTCTTGGCGATCGCCAGCGTCACCGCCTGCTCGCCCTGGGCGGTCGTGGTCCCCGCGTAGGCCGGTCCGGTGAAGTGGGTGACCAGGTGGACCGGGTCCTCGGGGGCGTGCTCGACCACCGCCAGATCGCCGATGTAGATCGGCCGCCCGCCCTGGCTCCCAACGACCAGCCGCGCGACGTCCTCGGCGCTGCGCAGAAAGGACCCCGAGTAGACGTTATAGGCCGCGCCGCCCGACTCGCTGTAGCCAGTCGCGAGCTCGGAGTTGGCGGTCTGGATGGTGCGCGCGATCTTGTCCAGCGTGATGCCGTGGCCGGCCAGGCGCTCCATCAGCACCTCGACCCGGATCTGCTCGGCGCGCCCACCGACCACGAACCCCTTGCCCGTGTTCGGCACCGAGCCGAGCTCCTGGAGCAGGTCGAGCGCCAGGGTGCGGAGCTGGGCGTCGCTCACCTCGGTCGACCAGAGGGTCGCCGTGACCACCGGCACGTCGTCGACGCTCACCGGCTTGACCAGCGGCATGCGCACGTCCGGAGGCATCCGATCCAGATTCGACTGCAGCTTGTCGTGCACCTTGACGATCGAGGCGCCCATCTGCTCGCCGACCTCGAAGCGGACGGTGACGATCGCCGCGCCGCGCTGGGTCGCGGAATAGACGTGCCGCACCCCCGGGAGCTCCTTCATGATCCGCTCCAGCGGCTGGGTGACCAGCGTCTCTACCTGCTTCGCCGAGGCCCCGGGGTACTGCACGAAGATGTCGATCATCGGCACCGAAATCTGGGGGTCCTCCTGCCGCGGCGTGAAGAACAACCCCATGAGGCCGATGCAGAGACAGCCGAGCAGCAGCATCGGCGTGACCGGAGTGTTGATGAAGGCGCGGGCGATGCGCCCGGAGATCCCGATCTTGGCCTGGCGCTCACCGCCGAGGGCGAGGTCGGCCTCTTCGTCCAGCGGCGTGCTGGGGGTGCTCTCTGCCATGTGCCCATACCTCTCAGGCGCCGCTCACGGCGGGGCCGTTCCCGGTCGTTGATCGCCGGGAGGAACGAGAGGAGCGGCGGCCGACGAGCGGTCGCCGACCGGCACCTGTCAGGCTAGCAGGATGCCTCCGTTCGGCGGGACCCGCCGGGGCGCAGCATCGAGACAGGATCGAGCCCGGGCCTGTGCTGCCCGATCGACCAACCAGGAACCGCCATCCTCCATCCTCTCCGGGATTTCGTCATTGCGAGCCTATCTGACTCTAGTCCACAAGCCCCTTTTCCTCAAGGGCTTACCGAGTCGCCAACCGGTCCTGGGCAGGGGTCGGCAGGGCGATGCGACAGAAAAGGGCATGAGGCCGCAGACCAACGGGAATAAACGTTGATGAAACATCAGGTTGCCAAACGAAGGCGCTCACCCTGGGAGTGCGGGCCAGCGACCGGGCAACCTGCCGCTTTTCTCGGCTGCTGCTGAGGACCAGGCACCCGAGCTGCTCGTCCTTGGCTGACGGGCTCGGTGCGCAAGCACCATCCAGATCGAGGCGTTTCGGAGCCGGCACGCGCGGGGAGGAAGTCGGGCGCCGCCCAACACACCCGAGCGGAAGGGGATCATCACTCATGCCAAAGGACACGCGGAATGCTAGACGCGTATATTAGTGTCAGGTAATATGCCTAACAATTGAGCCAGACCACGACCCTCAGGGTTGGTAGCAATCATGTACCTCGACAACCTCACCCTCGCCGGTATCACCGTCGTTGCCCTCTACGGGCTGCTGCCTTTTTTGTTCGGCCGCGAGACCTTGCGCGTCGAGGAGGATGACGACGACCGGAGGCTGGCGGCCACGACGGACCAGCACCGTCCGACGGGCGCGGGTTGCCCGGGGGAGCCCTGCCACGGGGCCTGATCCCCGGCCCCAGGGGACTCGGCTCCACCGAGCCAACCGCGTTGGGGTGCCTACTCCGAATCCCTGGACGGGCGGTTGGCTGCCTTACCGCTCCCGGCAGCGCTGATCGCCGAGGCGCCCCTACCCATCCTTCGCATAGGTCCCGACCAGCTCCGTGTGGGCGAGGATCTTGCCCTCCATCGCGGCCATCAATTGGTCCTTGGTCGGCCCGCCGAGATCCGGGAGTAAGCCGTCGAGGGCGTATAGGATGTGGAAGTAGCGGTGGCGCCCGATCGGGGGACAGGGCCCGCCATAACCGCGCCGCCCCCAGCTATTGACCCCCTCCAGCGTGCCGGGCGGCAGGTCCCGCGGCCGCACCCCCTCCGCCAGCCCTCCGCACTCCGGCGGCAGGTTGTACAGCAGCCAATGGTCCCAGACCATCCTCGGTGCCGCGGGGTCCGGGGCATCCGGGTCATCGACGATCAGGACGAGACTCCGGGTCCCCTCGGGCAGCCCCTCCCACCCGAGCGGCGGGGAGACGTCCGCCCCTTCGCACGTGTAACGAGTGGGGATCGCCCCTCCGTCTTCGAACGCGGTCGAGGTCAACCTCATCGCCATCTGTACCCTCCTGTTTGCGACATGGGCCGGGGGCGACGCCGGGCCGTCCCCGCCTAAGTCTAGCCGGAAAGCGTCAACCACCGGATCGGGCCGCAGCGCTGGGTCGAAGGTCGGCAGGCCGCGCCGCCATCGACCGTAACTCTCTCGGGCGATCGGGTTGTTACCATGCGCCTAGCGGAACCGCCATCGCGTCCCGGCCACGCGGGCTTGGCCCCGGCTTTGCGATGTGCTGGGGTGAATGCCCGCGAGACAATTCGCCGCACGGCGCCGCCCGGGTTGTTTTTCTTCGCCGAACCTGGCAGCTTTCGGCCGTAGGTAGCCGTTCGTGAACGACGGGCGGCCCCCAGCCGAGCCTCGCCTGCCCCTTGAATCTCCTCAACGCTCTGGTCGAGTCCGCGGCATGGCCGACCCTCCGGGCGGGCCTGCACGTCGGCTTTTTCCTCGTCCTGCTCTACTTCCTCAAGCGCCTCTTCGACCTGCGCGGCGCGACCGGACTCAAGCACCTGCCGCGCGCGAAGCGGTCGCTGGCGCTGCCCTTGGTCCTGCTCGTCGGCGTGCTTGGCTCGGTGCTGGCCTATCAGGCGACCTGGCAGTTGACGGGGTTGTTCCGGCCCCAATTCGTCGCCTTCATGCAGTCCCACGACCGCCGGCAGTTCAACCCGGCGCACCGTATCCAGCGCGGTCGCATCCTGGATCATCGGGGCGAGGTCCTTGCGGCGAGCGTCGATCACCGGGGACAGGTCGTGCGGGTCTACCCCTCCGGTCCGGCCTTTGCTCACGTCGTCGGCTACAGCCACCCCCGTTTCGGGGCGGCGGGGATCGAGGCCCTGGCGAACGTGCATCTGAACGGCGGCGCACCCGAAGACCTCAAGGACTGGGGCGAGCTGGGCCGGCAGTTGGTCACCCAGGCGAAACAGCCGAGGGGTCGCGACCTGATGCTTACCGTCGATGGCGAGCTGCAGCGCCTAGCCGTCGACCTGCTCGGCCCCCGCCCCGGCGCGGTGGTGCTGCTGCGCCCGAGCGACGGCGCCATCCGGGTGCTGGCGAGCACCCCGGCGTACGACCCCAATCGAATCTCTGCCGCCCTATTCCGGGGCGCCGACCCGGCCTTGCCGCTGCTCAACCGCGCGACCCAGGGGCTCTACCCGCCGGGTTCGACCTACAAGGTCATAACGGCCGCGCAGGCCCTCAACGCGGGCTTCTCCGGGACCCTCTACTGCCCAGCCGACGGATACACCACCTCGGCGCGCTACCGCAAGATCCGCGATCAGGCGTATTACAGTGCCCGCGAGGCCGGGCGGAGCTGGGGGGGTTACGGCAACCTCGACCTGGCGACGGCGCTCGCCGAGTCATCCAACGTCTTCTTCGCCCAGCTCGGCGTTCAGCACGGGCACGACGCCTTCCGCCGCACCGCCGAGCAGCTCCAGATCGGCCGCAAGATCAGCCTGTACGAGGGACCCTTCGGCTCCTGGGCCATGGCCACCGGGCGGGTCCCCTCGATCCACGACTCCGACCGATACGGCCTGGCCCAGATCTCCATCGGCCAGGGGGCGATCCTGGTCACCCCCGCACACATGGCGCTGATCACCGCGGCGGTCGCCAACCGCGGTGTGGCGATGCGCCCGCGGCTGGTGGCGAGCGACCCGCCGCAGGCACTCGCCCGCTTTCTCCCCGAGGGCAGCGCCAACCGGCTCGCCAAGATGATGCGCAAGGTGGTGACCGACGGGACGGGTCGCGGCATCGACGTCCCCGGGCTCGCCATCGCTGGTAAGACCGGCACGGCGCAGAACCCCCAAGGGCCGGCCCATAGCTGGTTCATCGGCTTTGCCCCGGCGGAGCGACCGGCGCTCGCGGTCGCGGTGCTGGTGGAGCACGCCGGGTTCGGCTCGAAGGCGGCCGCGCCCATCGCGCGGGACCTCTTCCTGCGGGCGCGGGAGCTCGGCGAGCTTCCGTGAGCACCGCCGGCACCGGCAGCACGATCGAGCTGTCCTGGGGGCTGCGCCGCCCGGAGCGGCAGCTCCTGCTGCTCATCCTGCTCGCCATCGCCCTCGGGTTCCTCATGATGCTGGGCTCCGGTCGGGCGGCCGGGCGCGCCCTCAGCGGGGCGGACCTGCTCCCCTTCCTCACCTATGGGGCCAGCTTGCTCCTGCTCCACGGCCTCTGGGTGCTGGCACGATTCCGCGGCGACCAAGTCCTGCCCGCGCTGGTGGCGCTGCTCGCCGGGCTTGGCCTGCTGGCGCAGTACCGCATGGGCCTGCTGACTGGCGCGGAGGCCTCGCACGCTGCGCGCCTCGCCCTCCCCGCAGGCGTGCTTCTGATGGGCGCGATCGCCGTCGTTGGGGCGGAGGGCCGCTATGGCCGCCTGGTCGCGGGGCGCTACGCGATCTGGGGCTGGGCCGGCCTATCGGTCTTGCTCCTCGCGGTCCTGCTCCTCACCGGCCATCGCTTCCGGGGCGGGGTCTACGCGGCGGGGTTCGTCACCCCAAGCGAGCTCCTTAAGGTGACGATGGTGCTCTTCGTCGCGGGCTTCATCGACCAGCAGGTCAAGGCGCTCAAGGACCTTGGGACCGGGCTGCCGATCCCGCCCTGGCGGGCGCTGCTGCCGCTCGCGGGGTTGTGGGCGGCGCTGACGGTCCTGCTCCTGATCCAGCGGGATCTGGGGATGCTGATCATCCTGAGCACCGCGCTGATCGCGATGCTGGCGCTCGGGACCGGGCGCCTGGCCTATCTGATCTATGGGGCGACGGCCGCCGCGGCCCTGGGGTATCTGCTGCTCCGGCTCTTCGCCCACGGCCAGGGACGGCTGCGCGCCTGGCAGGCGCCGTTCGAGGACCCGACGGGGGGCAGTTGGCAGATCCTCCAGGGGCTCTCGGGGATGTTCGCCGGCGGGCTTTGGGGCGAGGGGTTCGGCCGCGGCAATCCGGAATACACCCCGATCGCGCAATCCGATTTCATCTACGCAGTGCTCGGCGAGGAGCTCGGCTTCGCCGGCTGCGTCTTGGTCGTCGCGCTCTTCCTGGTGCTGATCCTGCGCGGGCTGGAGATCGCCTACCGGACGCGGTCGAGCTTCGGCTCATTGCTCGCCGCGGGGCTCACCACCGTGATCGCCGTGCAGACCTTTTTGAACATCGGGGGGGTGACCAAGTCCATCCCGCTCACCGGGGTCACCCTCCCCTTCGTCAGCCACGGCGGGAGCAGCCTGCTCACCGCCTTCGCGAGCGTAGGGCTCCTGCTCGCGATCTCCGCCGGGGAGCCGGCGAAGGGCCGCAGCCGAACGCACGCTCCGGCGAAAACGGCGCCGTCCGGCAGGCCGCGGCGCGGCGCTCCGCAACCGCCCCCTCAGCGCAGGTAAGGCCCGTCCTCGCCGATCTTACCCGGGCCGTCGAGGACATAGATCCCGGCGGAGCTGGCACGGACGCGGAAGCCGATCCGCCCGTCGTGGACCTCGACCTCGGCCCCAGTGACGGCGTCCCGGTAGGTCCCGCTTCTGACACCATCGACTTGGATCGGCTGATCCGAGCCGATGGCGAGCCCGACGACGGCGTAGCTGTCCTCGCCCGGGTAGTCGCGCACGAAGCTCATCCCGCTCCCCCAGTCGGCGACCTGGCTCATTGGGGCCTTCTGCAGGGCGGGAATGGCCCGGCGGATCTGATTGAGGCGCCGGATGTGCCGATAAAGCGGGTGCGCTTGGGTCTCGCCGATCCGCTCGTCGGTCAGGTGATCGCCGAAGTAGGCCCGGCCGGTCGTGTCCAGGGTGTCCTTCTCGCCCTCGACGTCCTGGGGCGCGCCCTTCATGAACTCGATCTCCTCCCCGTAGTAGAGGCAGGGGATGCCGCGGGCCGTCCACAGGAGGTTGTAGGCGGCGGCCGCCATCCACTGCTCCCCTTTGAAGCGGTACTTGAAGTCGTTGTCCGGCCCCACGTCGTGATTCTGCAGGAAGGTGACGAGCTTGGTCACGTCCCCGTAGATCCAGTCCATCGATAGGATCTGGCCGGTGCCCCCATAGGTCCCCTTGCTCACCGTGTCGCGGAAGGTGGAGAAGAGCCCGAAGTCGAGCACCGAGAAGCCCGAGTCGCCGCCCGAGCAGGGATCGCGGGGGTCTGAGCCCAAGCGGGTATACCACCAAGGCCGGATCTGTGAGGGGCCGTTGTCGCCGCCCCCCAGATCACCCCAACCGTAGCCCTTGACCAGATTCTCGCCGAAGACGAAGAGCCCCGGCTTGTGAGCCTTCCAGGCGTTGACGTATTCGAGCAGGTTTCCGCGCTCAATGTGCTTGACGGTGTCGATGCGCAGGGCATCGACGCCCATGTCGAGATAGCGGTTGATGGCCCCGATGATGTAGTCCTTGACGTTCGCCCGCTCGGTGGCGAGGTCGATGCAGTCCCCTGCAATGTGCTTGTGCTGCAGCGGATGGGCGCTCTCCCAGTCGCCCCCCATGATGAACCCCTCCTGGTGATACCAGTGGGGATCGAGCTGGCTCGGGTCGATGCCGAAGAAGCGGCCGGGCCGATAGCCGGGCTTAGGGACCGTCTCGCCGGTCAGGGGGTCGACCAGCGGCTCCCGGCCCTCGGGGTCCCTCTGATGCCGCTCCCGCCACCATGGGGGTGCGAGCGGGTTGTCGATGTCGTCACGGCTTGGCCAGGCGTAGTTGCCGAGGTTGCCCTGATAGGGGCCATGGTCGACCCGTCCCTGCTCGGAGCCTTGGGGCACGTAGTACTTGATCGGCAGGTGGTCGATGTGGACCTGGCCGCGGATGCCGAACTGGCAGGAGTGGTTGATCACCACGTCTTGGATGACCTTGATCCCTTTCGCGTGGGCGGTGTCGATCAGGTCCTGGTAGTTCGCGCCGGGCGACTCCAGCCGCGGGTCGATGCGGGTCCAGTCGTAAGGGTGGTAGCCATGGTAGTCGAGCCCGGAGCGGTTCTCGACCGGCGGGGTGATCCAGATCGCCGTGAAGCCGAGGTCGCGGATGTAGTCGAGCCGCTCGATCAGGCCCTTGAAGTCCCCGCGCCAGTGCGGGTCGATGGGCTTGCCCTGGGCGTCGAAACGGATGCGGTCGCGGCAGAAGAAATTGTTACCGGGGTCGCCGTCGTAGAAACGGGTGGTGATCAGGAAGTAGATGGTCTCCTCGCGGAAGTCCCGGCGCTCACCAACCGGCGCCAGATCGGCGCGGGGCACCGGTCGCGCCTTGGGGCGAGGTTGCCCGCGGCCCCGGGACGCCGGCCCTTGGTCGAACCAGCGGCCGTCGCTGCCATACCAGCCCTCGCGGGCGCGGTGGAGGTCCGGGGTCTGCCGGCCCTGGCCGTCATGGACGACGAAGTGAGCCGATTCGGCCCCTTCGAACCGGTAGCGGTACCAGCCGTCCGCCCCCCGCTCCATCGGCAGGCCCGGCCAGGCGCTGCCGGGACGGCCAGGCCGCAGGTCCCAGAAGTGGATGTGCAACGGCTCCGTCCAGCCCTGGGGCCGACGGACGTGGATGATCAGATCAGGCACGGTGCGGGGGGACCGCCTGCCGCAAGCGGCGGGCGGGCGACCTCAGCGCGGGAGCACCGGCTCAGGGGCCGGCGCCTGGTCATCGGCGAGCACGACCACCACCCGCGGCGCGGTCTGCGCGTAGGGTGGCACCCAACCGTAGGGACTGCCCCAGGGTCCGTCCCGGCGGTCGTAGCCGTAGCGATAACTGCGGTCGTCCCGGTCGCCGAAGAACCAGTTGAAAGGGTTCATCGTGTTGAAGAGGCCATCGGCCTGGGCGGTGCTCGGGAGGGCCGTGCCGCCCAGACCGATCGCCGCCGCCGTGAGCGCGGCCAACACAGCGTTCTCAGACATGGGTCCTGTCCCCTCGGTGACGAACAGCAAGATGTCTGAATATTATCAACTTCTGATATTTTTCGACAAGCCCCGCCCCCCATGGCAGGGCTGAGCGGCGGGCTCGCCGAGGCGGGACGATCCGACCTCACTCAGACGCGGTCGGCGGCGGCCTGCGATCCGTCTCCCCCGGTGGCCCCTTATGCGCGCACCCGGCGCAGGTACCGATCACCTCCACCACCGGGCGACGTGGTCGAAAACCGCTCTCGGCCGCCGCCGATCCCAGGCGCTCGGTCAGCGCATCGTCCTCCAGCTCCTGCACCTCGCCGCAATCGGCGCAGATCAGGAACTGGCTGCTGTGCGGGTGATCCGGGTGCGTGCAGCCGATGAAGGCGTGCAGGGTCTCCAGACGATGCACCAGGCCCTGCTCCAACAGGAAGTCGAGCGCGCGGTACACGGTCGGGGGGGCCGCGCTCGCCTTACCCGGTCCACGCATCGCGGCAAGGATCTCGTAGGCGCCCAAGGGACGGTCGCTGGCGCAGAGGATCTCCAGCACCCGGCGGCGCGGCGGCGTAAGCCGCACCCCGCGCGAGCGGCAGAGCGTCTCGGCTCGGGCAAGGACACTAGCCGTGCGATCCACCGTCCATCCTCGCGACCAGACTCGCGGCCAGGCTCCGTCGCGCCCGCCACCCGGCCAGCGCCCGGCTAAGCACGGCCGACGCCAGGTAGACGGCACCCGCCAGCAGGACCATGGTCGGCCCCGCCGGCAGGTCCGGGGCATACGAAAGCGCGAGCCCCGAGGTAGTGAAGACCGAGCCCAGCAGGGTCGCGAGCAGCATCATCCGGCCGACCGAGTGCACGTAATGTGCGGCGATGGCCGCCGGCAGGGTGAGCAAGGCGATGACGAGGATCAGCCCCACCACTTGGATCAGGACCACCACCGTCACCGCGACCAGCACGAGCAGCAGGAGATAAAAGAGCGCGACCGGTACCCCGCGCAAGCGGGCGTGCTCCTCGTCGAACGAGACGGCGAGGAACTGGCGGAAGAAGAGCCCGACCATCAGCAGAAGGAGGGCGTCGAGCCCGAGCATGACCCAAAGGTCGCGCTCGGAGACCAGCAGGATGTTGCCAAAGAGGTAGCTCATCAGGTCGCTCGCATAGCCCGGCGTCTTGGCGATGAAGAGCACGCCGACCGCCATGCCGATCGCCCACAGGGCCCCGATCAGGGTGTCCTCCTGGGTGCGCCAGGCGAGCCGCACCCAGCCGATCAGGAGCGCCGAGACCACCGCGGCGACCAGCGCCCCGGCGAGGGGGTCGAGCCCGTAGTAGAGCGCCGCGCCCATCCCCCCGAGCACCGAGTGGGCGATCCCGCCCGCGAGAAAGGTGATGCGCTTGACCACGACGAAGGTCCCGGCAACCCCGCAGCCTAGGCTCGCGAGCAGCCCGGCGATGAGCGCGGTCTGCAGGAAGGGCTGGCTGGCGAGGGCTTGGAAGAACTCGGCCAAGGGTCAGACCCCAGCAGCATTGGTCAAGCTGGCGTGCCGCTCCCGAGGCTCGTAAGGAACGGGCACCTGAACGGCTCTTTTTAGGCTCACGGTCATGACTCGCGGCACATTGGCCGACCTCAATGCACGTGCCCGTGGGCATGGCTGACCATGCGGACGGGCTCCCCGTAGAGCGCCTGGATCACCGCCCCATCGATGGCGTCGGTCCGATGACACACCAGGGTGCGGTTAATGCATGCGACCCGGGTCACATAGGCGGAGATGAAGGCAACGTCGTGGGACACCACGACGATGGTCAGCCGCTCATTGAGTGTCCGGAGCAGATCAAAGATCTCCCCTTCCATACGCTGATCGATGTTGGCCGTGGGCTCATCGAGCAACAGGATGCGCGGCTCGCCGACCAGGGCGCGCGCCAAGAGCACGCGCTGGAGCTGCCCGCCCGAGAGGGTACCGATCTGCCGTCCGCCGAGATCGCCCGCCTCCACCTCGGCCAGCGCGCGGCGCGCCGCCTCGCGGTCTCGGCGGCGATAGGGCCCGATGGCGGACCCGAGCCCGAGCCGGCCCATCAGCACCACCTGCTCCGCGGTAATCGGAAAGTCGCGCGCAAAGCCAGGATACTGCGGCACATAGCCAAGCGAGCGGCGGGTCTCGCGCGGCAGGCGTCCGAGGACACGGACCGAGCCCGTCTGCGGCTCCAGCAGCCCAAGAATCAGCTTCAATAGGGTGCTCTTGCCACCCGCGTTGGGACCCACCAAGCCGAGAAACTCCCCGTCGGCGACCCGCAGGTCGACGCCTTCCACCACCAATCCGGCACCATAGGAGAAGCTCACGCCCGCGAGCTCGATGACGGACGCGGGGTGTGCCCCGCTCATGTCCCGGCCTCGGCGATGAGCCGCGCCAGCCGGCGAAGCGTCTCGGCATAATCCGGGGCGAGGGGGTCGACGACCGCGACCTCACCGCCGATCGCGCGGGCCACCTGCTCGGCGCTCTTGGGGTTCATCTGCGGCTGGACCAGGATCAGCCGCACCCCCTCGCGCTTGGCTTGCTCGATCAGCGCATTGAGTGCGCGTGCCCCGGGCTCTTTGCCCTCCCGCTCGATGGCGACCTGGGTGAGGTCGTAGGTGTGAGCGAAATAGCCCCAGGCGGGGTGGTGGACCATGAAGCGCCGGCTAGGCAGATCCTTGAGCAGCGCCCGCAGCTCCGCGTCCAAGGCGTCGAGCTCGGCGGCAAAGGCGGCCTGGTTGGCGATGTAGGTCTCGCGTCCCTCGGGGTCGAGGTCGATCAGGGCGTCGCGGATGGCGAGCGACATCGCCTTGACGAGAGGTGGACTGGTCCAGACGTGCGGGTCCGGCGCGTCCACCGGGTGGTCGTGATCGTGGTCGTGGTCGTGGTCAGCGAGGGTCAACAGCGGCAGACCCTCGCGCAGGTCGACCACCCGAAGCCGCGGGTTCGCGGCGCGGATGCGCGGCAGCCAGGCGTCCTCGAACGAGACACCCGTGCCTAGATACAGGTCCGCCTGCGCCAGCTCGGCCACCTGGCGCGGCCTCGGCTCGAAGGTGTGCGGGCTCTGATCCGGCTGGACCAGCGTGCGGACCCGAACCCGCTCGCCGCCGATCCGCTGGACAAAGGTCTGCTGCGGCAGCACGCTGACGAACACCAGCGGCCCGTCGGTCTCGGCCGCGGCCACGGGGCAGAGGATGAGGGTCAGCAAGGCGAGCAAAACGGCGGGCATGGCGGGGGCCTCGCGAGGGACCGGCCGGAAATGTTACACGATAACACTCGCAAGGCGCCCCCCGACCTTTACCGCGCCCCGCTCGGTCGGGATTGGGGTAGCATGTCGCGGCCCCTTCCCGCCGAGATCGACTGCCTTGGAGGTGTCCAGCGATGGAGTCCGGCCCGCGCGAGATCCTGACCCCGTTTCGCCCCATCCCGCTAGAGGTTCCGGAGGGCATGAAGCCCAACGAGTTCTTCAACAGCACCGAGAACCTCAACGACCTGGTGCACAACAACGGGCTGCTGATCAATCCGGAGGGCCTGCTCCTCTACCGCAAGGCGCTTGGCCATTCGAGCGAGTTTGACTGCTCGATCATCTACAACACCTCCCAGACGATCCTCAACCCCCTCGGCCGCCCGGTGCGCCGCACACAGGTCCCGGAGCAGGTCAAGCGGGTCTGGAATCGGATGAATCAGGTACTCATCGAGTACATGCTCGAAGAGTACCCCGACCCCGCCGAGGCCCTGGTCCTCGCCGGCGAGGCGAGCCTCGATGCCACCTGGCCGCTGACCTCGCCCGGCGTGCCCAGCATCCGCATGCTGCACAACCACTTCATCGTCTTCCCGATGGAGGAGCTCAAGGCCGCGGCCCCGGCCGACCCGACCAACCCCAACCTAACCGACGGCGGCCAGCACAGCCTCTTCCAGGCCTACATGCGCGAGGTCTACCGCGAGTTCTTCGCCGCCGCGCTCGACCTGCGCATCCTGAAGACCGTGCCGACCGTCGAGTCCCGCCTGACGCTCACCGGCTACCCCGAGGGCCTGCCGTGCTGGGAGATCCAGGGGGGCGCCGAGGCCCTGCGGGACGTGCGCTTCTGGCGCGAGTATGACGAGATCCTCAAGGGTTTCTTGGACTTCTACCGCACCTTCTTCTCCCAGGTCTCATCGCGCAACGCCCCGCCGCTCCCCGACGTCTACTTCCCGGAACAGGTCGAGTCCGTGCTGCTCTTCGACAACGACTTCCTCGGCACCGCGCGCAAGGTGCGCGAGCGCTGCATCCGCGACCCCGCCTACGCCAACTCGATCCGCTGGGAGCCCGCCTTCAAACAGCTCATCTACCGCAACGACGCCGGCAAGCTCTTAGTCACCATCAGTCAGAACTCGATCGGCAACGCCATCACCGAGCTCCTCGGCGTGGTGGTGCGGCGCGTCCCCGACGCCGAGGGCTACGAGACCTTCGAGCCGCGCCTGATCGACAAGCTGCTCAAGGTCCGCGCCCGCCTGATCGAGGCCGATCTGGGCGATGGCATAGCCACGGACTACTGGCCGGCGGACTGAGGATCAGCAGCGAATCAACGCCGCGGGAGCGCTAGAGACATCCAAGGGGCCCCTCACGGCCCTCCGCCCGCATTCCTTTGCGGCAAGATGTCCTCCTCCCGGTGATGATCGCGGTGCGGCGGGACCGCGTTGGCATGGTCGTGCGCGACGGCACCGATCGGGTGGATGTGAACGTGGGCGTGGGTATGGCTGTGCGGGTGCACATGCACGGCGGCCTCCTGCAGCCGCCCGGCATCGAGCAGCACCGCGCGTGTCGCCAAGCGACCCACCAGGCGGCGGTCGTGGGAGACGAAGAGCATCGCCTGACCGAGCCCAGCGAGGTGCTCGACCAGACGCTGCTCGGTCGCTTCGTCGAGACCGTTGGTTGGCTCGTCGAGCAGCAGGACCTCGGGCCCCATCGCCAGCACCGCGGCGAGCGAGACCAGCCGTTTCTCCCCACCCGAGAGCTTGTGGGTGACCCGCCCGGCGAGGTCCTGCAACCCGAGCCTGGCCAGCGCCAGCTCGGCCGTCTGCCGTGCCTGTTCGGGCGCCTGACCGAGGTTGAGCGGACCGAAGGCCACGTCCTCGATGACCGTGGGACAGAAGAGCTGGTCGTCGGCGTCCTGAAAGACCAGCCCCACCCGCCTGCGCACCTCGCGGAAGTCGGTCTCGGTTCGACGGTCCTGACCGAAGGCCCGTACCCGGCCGGCCGCCGGCCGATGCAGCCCCATCAGCAGCTGCAGCAGACTGCTCTTGCCCGAGCCGTTTGCCCCGACCAGGGCGACCCGCTCGCCGGCGTGCAGCGTCAGATCCGCCCCGCGCAGGACCGGGCGCCCTGGGTAGCCGAAGTGCACCCCGGCGAGCGCGAGCAGCGGCTCGCTCAAGCCAGGTGCTCCAGGGCCAGCAGCGCCGCGAGTCCGGCGGCGAGCAGGACCGTCACGCCTGTGTCGGCCGGGGTCCAAGCCGAGTGCTCCCGCAAGTGACGCACCCGCCCGTCGAAGCCGCGGCACTTCATCGCCCCGAGGACGCGGCGCGAGCGCTCCAGGCTCCGCACCAGGAGCATCCCCGCCAACCACCCGAGGCTCCGCCAGGTGTGCCAATCGCTGCGCGCCACGAAGGCCCGTGCCCGCATCGATTGGCGCAGGCGGCCGAGTTCCGCCTGGAGTACCGCGAGGTAGCGCAGTGTGAACACATAGAGGGCGACCAGCTTGTCTGGCACGCCCAGCCGAGCCATGGCCTGGCCCAAGGCGATCGGCTCGCTGCCGCCGAGGAGCCCCAGCACCGCGAGCACCACCGCATTGGCCTTGAGCGCGATCTCCAACCCGCGCAGCAGCCCCTCCCAGCTCGCGACGAGCGGTCCGAGCCGCAGCCAGGGCTCGCCCGGGGTGCTGAACGGTAGGGTGAGCACCACAAGGGCCAGAAAAACCTCCACCGGCAGCAGTCGGCGGGCGAGCCCTGACCGCGAGAGACCGCCGGCGAGGGCAAGGACCAGCGCGGTCGCCAGGGCGGCGCCGAGCGCGAGTGGACGCCCCAGACTCACCGTGACCAGCGCGAAGGCGAACGCCGCCAGCAACCGCAGGCGCAGGTCCCGTCCTCGGAGCCAACCGTCCCGGCCTTCACCGGCGAGGACCAGGAGACCGTTCATCCGCGCCGACCCCAACGGCGGGCATGCCACCAGAGCGCAAGCCCCGCGATGCCGACGATGTAGCCGATCCCGCCCAGCAGGTCGCTCACCCGGGCGCGCTCCTCGGCCGCGCGGAGCTCCTCGCGCAACGGGCGCACCTGCCGCGCCACCGCGCGCTCGATGATTGCCTCCAGCTCCCCGCTGGTCGCGGATACACCGCCCGAAGGCGTCGCGGGACCGCCGCCCGGCGGTCCCGGCAAGGCCGCAGGCAGCTCCTCGGCGAACAGGATCGACTCCGCGCCGTGACCCTCGCCCGTCGCGGCGACCAGACGATGGTCGACCCGCTCTCGCGCCGTATAGCTGAAGCGCCCGGCACCGTCCGAGGTCAGCTCGGCGAGCAGCCGCCCCTGCGGGTCCAGGACTTGGATCGAGACGCCCGCCGCCGGACCACTCCCCGCATAGCGCACCGAGCCCTGGATCTGGTCGCCCTCGGCGGCGACGAAGAGGCTGAGCTGATGGGCCTCGAGGGCAGACGCGAAGAGCAGTGCGGCGAGCGCCGCCACACCGAGGCGGCCGATTTGGCGGCACCGAACGTCAGCCATCGCTCACCTCCTCGGAGGGCAGAAGCAGCTCCGGCGCCACCCGCCACAGGAACCCTACCACCGCGGCGGTGACCGCCCCCTCGACCAGCGCCAGCAGCACGTAGGTGGCGAGGAGAATCCGCGCCGCGGGCATCAGCTCGGAGCCACTCGCGGCCAGGCTGAGGCTCACCATCACCCCCGTCAGCAGCGCCGCGATGGCCCCGGACGCCGCCCCGATCAGCACCGCCCGGCGTCCGCGCTCGGCTTGGCGGAGCAGCGCCCCGAGCAACGCTGCGCAGACGAGGGCCGGGACCGCCAGGTTCATCAGGTTCACACCCAGCGCGAGGAGCCCTCCATGGCCGAAGAAGAGCGCCTGTAGCAGCAGACCCACCAGGATCGCCGGCACCGCCACCCAGCCGAGCACCAGACCCATCAGCCCGTTGAAGATCAGGTGCACGCTTGCCGGACCCAGCGGCACACTCACCAGCGAGGCCAGGAAGAAGGCCGCCGCCAGCACCGCCGCCTGGGGGATGCGCTCGTAGTCCAGGCGGCGCAGGGCCACCGCCAGCAGGGTCAGACCCCCCCCGGCACCGGCGATCAGCACCGGGGCGGCGAGCACCCCGTCGGGGATGTGAGCGATGGTGCTAACCTCCCCCCGATCGTGCCGTTTCCCGCGACTGCGATCGAGCCAACCGGCCGCGCATAGCCGGCGAGGCGCCAACGCTCGGGGCAGACCGCAGGGACACCGTTAACCTGCCGGGTGTGCGCATGGTTATGACGAAATCAGACCGTCGTAATACCGCGCATCATCCGACGAAACGCCGGAGGGCTCAAGGCGCCGATCCAGACGGCGGGCGCGTCACCCCCTAGGCTCCGGTGCCGGCAGGCGAGCTGCCCCGAGTGGCCGGCGACCGCAGCGCAGCCGCCGCCGTGACCGGGGCCAGCCGCAAGACCGACAGCGTGCGGCGCGCGACGCTCAGGGCCATCCCGGTCGCCGAGCCGCCGAAGCGGCGCAGCGATCCGGCGAGTCTCAGGGCGAGAACGGCATCCAGGGCATCATGCGCCCGGCGCGGCCCATGGTGGAGTCCATGCTGGCGGTGATCACATGCATCTTGGCGTTGATCTGGTTGAGCTCCGCGACGATGGCGGGCAGCGCCCCCATCTGGGCGCTCATGGTCCGCATCTGCTCCTCCATCGATGGCATGGCGTCCATGTTCTGCGACATGCGGAAGAGCATCATCGCGATGACCGGCCCCGCCTGGCCCTCCTCCCACGTCTGCATGTAGCTCGTGAGCCAGGCGACCTCGCGCTCGAAGGTCTCGAGCTTGCGGCGTGCATCGTCCGGCAGGCTCGCTACCAGGTCGGCGCGACGCGCGGCCCGCTCTTCAGGGCTCATCGGCGTGGGGGGGACCAGCCCCGGGGTCTGCGCCTGCGCCGGCGGGAACGGCTGCTCCGACGACCAGCCGGCGACGGCGATCAATCCAACGAAAACCAGGGAGAGCGAACGCAGGCGACGGCCCTGGCGCCTCGCCTGCACCTGTGTCGCGCGGAGCTCATCCACGAGGAGGCGGACGGTCTCCTCCAGCGACCGACCAGTCGCTGCGGCGGCGAGGCTGTCGGGAGTTTCGGTCGGCGATTCGGCATGGCCCATGAGCCCAACTCCAAGTCGAGAGACGGAATCAAATTGTGCGCCAGGCAGACTACACGGGGTAACCGCGGGCGACAGGTCCGTCCTGCCCGCGGGTCCGCGATCACGGCCAGCGCTGGGGCACCCGCTCGACCTGGCTCGTGTCGTATCCGATGCGGTCGAGGAAGGCGAGGATCTCAGCGTACTTCGCGTCCGGGATCTCGGGCTGCCGCGCCATGATCCAGACGTAATCGCGCCGCTCGCGGCCGATCACGGTGAGGCTGTAATCGGGCTCCAGCCAGACGATCCGAAAGTCCCCTTTGAACGGCCAGATGAACTGCATGCCCCAACGGGCGTTGCCGGTGGCGGGGACGACAAATCCCTTGGGGCGATAGACCTTCTCACGGCCATCGAAGCCCGCTTTGCGGAACCGGAAGGTGGTGGCGATGGTGCCGTCGGGGTTGAGGGCGTAGGACTCGACGGCATTGTGGGCGCCCCTCTCGACGAAGGTCGGGATGTTGGCGATCACGTACCAGTCGCCCATGAAGCGAGCGAGGTCCACTTGCGGCACGGTCTCCATCGGTCGCCGCTCCGCCGCCCCGCAGGCGGTCAGGGTGAGAGTCAGGAGGGCCAAGCCGACCCACGCCAAGCCGACCCGCAGGCCGCTGCCGGGCGTGGGGATCACAGCCGCTCGTACCGCAGGACGCGGCCCGTCCCGGTGTCGCTTTCGAGCCCGATCCAGTCCCCATCGGCCGTGTACCAGAGGAAGATCTCGCGGTCCTCGGCCCGCAGGCGGTAAGCCTGGGCCTCCACCTCCTCGCCGCGGAAGGCCCGGCGCGCGAGACCGAGGGGCTCGAGGCGCACCTCCACCAGCTCGCCATTCTGCGGATTGAGCAGGCGCGGTCGCCTGAGCAGGTCCGGTGACCAGTACGCGAACGTCCCGACACATCCGGGCACCTGATTACGCTCCCCGTTCACCTCCAGGGCAAGGGCGCCCTTGAGACGCTCCCCCAGCACCCGGATGGCCTCGCCATTGTCGTCGGTAGCGGATTGGATGCGCTCGAGACAGCCGTCGCGCCACTGCTCTTCGCTCTGATGGCGGTACCGATAGAGGTCGAAGATCAGTAAGCGAACGTCGAAGTGAGCGCGGGAGACGACCCGTTTCTCGCTGCCACCGGTCGCGAGATCGAAGCGGTGCTCGCCGATCTGGGACTGGTCCAGGTAGACCTTGAACGCCAGTGTCTCCGTCGAGGCGACGGCGACACTGGCTGCGCCAAGCATCAGACCGAACAGCAGCGAAGCGAGCCTGGATTGCGACATGGCCACGGCCTCCGATCGGCGGGGCGAGCTGAGAGGATGGGAGCTAGGGCGGTGACCCGGACGCAACCGAATCTCGGAGCACGGGCCACCGCCCTCGCCTGCGGGAGCTGATGCCATCGACGGCGAGAAACAACCCTCTGGGCTACAGGGCTGATGGGCCCCGCCGTGACTGAGAAGCAATGAGCGTGAAGCACGCTGACGTGATCGCCCTTGGCCACCAGTGGGGCACCGCCGGACGGATCGGCCCGAGCCCGGATCACGGCCGCGCGTCGATCCGACGCGGCACCGATGCTTGCACTTGGCAAACCCCGCGGGTTGGGTATACTCCCGGCCCATCACGGCGGCGCCCAACCAGCGCCTCGGCCGACACCTCTCGCAAAGGCCCACGACGTTCAATCCGACCCTGCCGCCACCGCCCGAGCCGAGCTGGCTCGTCGGTACGCCTCCCCCGACCCCGGCCGTCATCCCCCGAGTATGACGTCGAGCCGCTCCGCTTCCCGTTCGTCCAGCGACGTGCGATCGCAGCCCTCCGTGGGTACGAGCCCAGAACTCTCCGACCGCGCGAGCGGCCGGAAGCCGACAGTCGTCTAACTTGTGTATTGATTATTCGACCGTTCTACTTTCTGCCAATACACATTTCCCACTCGAGATCGATTGATGAATATCTACGTAGGAAACCTGGCGTACAGCGTGACTGAGGACGACCTCCGGCAGGCCTTCGCGCCCTATGGCGACATCACCAGCGTCAGCCTGATCACGGACAAGTTCTCCGGCCAGTCGAAGGGATTCGGCTTCGTCGAGATGCCCAACAACTCCCAGGCCGACGCCGCCATCAAGGCCCTGAACGAGACCTCGCTCAAGGGCCGCAACATGAAAGTCAACCAGGCCAAGCCCCGCGCGGAGCGCCCCGCCCGCGGCCCGCGCCGCTTCTGACCGATCTCCGGGGCGGGTCGCGGACCAACCGCGGCTGCGCCCCGGTTTTCCCGGCAGATCGCCGCCGCTTGGCCAGTCCGCGCGCGGTGATTGAGTCTCCCTCGCCTACCTTCTGACCAACGGCGCGGACTGGCGCGGTGTTGCGTCAAAGCCCGCATCCGCGCCGCGGCTGCGGCTGACCCGTCGCAGCGCGACTCCGAGTAATGTCCCTTCGCAACGTCCCCCTTGCTCGCCCGGACCCGATCTACCGCCTCCTCAGGCGGCCCTGAGTGAAGGCCTGGCCGACCGCCGCGCCGCGGGATAACGGCATGCCGGCCGAACGCAACCGCTCCCGGGCACCTGGCCCTACTGGGTGCGCCGGCCCGCCGATTAGGCCCGGCCGAGCCTGGGCCAGAGGAAGCCCGTCTTGCGTTTGAATTCGGCGTACTCGGGCAGCGTGCGGAGGAACTTGCGCTCCTCGATCTTGGCGCGGATGACCTGGAGCACGACCGCGCCGGCAAAGAGGTACAGCCCGACCGGCGTCCCGGAGAGGATCGCGATGCCAAAGATATGGATGATCTCGCCGACGTAGAGGGGGTGGCGGATGCGCCGATAGGGACCCGTGGTGACCAGGGTGCGTACCGCCGCGCGCAGGCCGAAAGAGCGCTTCAGGTGGCTGATGGCCCAGATGCTGAAACCGGCGCCAAACAGGCCGAGGCCAAGGCCCAGCATATTGAGATAGAAGCCGTAGAAGGGCGTGAGCCCGCGCAGCACGGCGCGGGTCTCCGGGGAAAAGCCAGGGACGTACTGGCGTACCTCGGGCAGTAGAAGGAGTGTGAACCCGATTACCGGGACAAACACCGTGATCAGGGGAAAGAGGTTCTCTACTGCCCCCTCGGGCCGACTCTTGGCGGCGCCGCGCACGATGAAACTGTAGAGCACCAGGGCATCGAATGCCGTCGCGGTCACGAAATACAGCAGGTAGGACAGGGCGCTCGTGAGATAGAAGCCCGCCGCCGGACCGAGCTCGTTCAACCGGTCGATATTCGCGAGCAGGCCCCAGAGCTCCGGGCTGCCCGTCAGATAGGTCCAGAGGGCGTACACCTTGGCCCCGACGATCAGGCCGAATAGGACGATCGGCGCTCCGTCCGTCCTCAGTTTCTCAGGGATAGGCATGGCGGCTCCGGCTGTTCGACCCCAGTTCCCTCACGACTCGGCGCGGGCACCTTAGCATAGGCTCGCGCAGCGGCGCAGCGCGGGACATCCCGCGGCCCCGGGCTGTCGCAGGACCCCGACGACCAGGGCGGCCACTCGGCCAGTATGCCCGCTGGAAGCCGGGAACTCCGCGGGCCAAGCACACTGGTACGCAACGTGCTTAGACTTACGTGAAGGGGGCGGCCGTGCCGCCCCGCCCAGCGTAAAGGTAGCCGACACCATGCGCGCCAGCGATCAGCCCTATGGCTCTGCCCCCGAATTCGACAAGGCGCTCTTCGAGCAAGTCAGCCAAAGCATTGCGGAGCACGGCGTGCAGTTGATTGCCGTGTACGAGAGCCGCGATGACGACTACAGGCCCTTCGTCTACACCATCGGGCTCAGCGAGCGGGGCGGGGACGAGATCATCGCATTCGCCGACAGCGAGGAGGAGCTCAACGCAATCGCCGAGCTGCTCTACCGGATCGCCCGCCGCGAGCGGCCGCTCGATCCGCATGAGGTGCTGCGCTACCGCAATGGCACCCTGACGCTGGCCGCACCGGATGCGGATTTCGATGCCTTCCTCCAGGAGCACTGCCTGGTCGAGGCCCGAAGCTACTACCGCTGCCACCGGGTCGACGTACTCGTGGCCCTCGCGGAGACCGATCTGCGCGGGCCGCATCAGAGCCTGCACTGAGGTCGTCGGCCTACTCCCGCGGACCGATCAGGGTCTGCAGTTCGTCGAGCGTTCGGGCGAGCTCCGCCACCAGGGCGTGCGGCGCACTTCCGGCCACGCGGTACGCGTCGAGGAGGCTGCGGTAGTACCACAGGTGCTGCGCCGGATCGGTCTCGCTGAACCGCGCCCACACCCAATCGCCCTGCTCCCGGAAGTCGCGCACCAGGGCGCGCGCGTTGTGGAGCTTATCGGCGCAGGAGACGCGGTGCACGCCGGCGCTGGCGGCCTCCTGCATGTGGCGAATGTAGCGTTCCTTGCGCTCGCGCCAGGGCGGCTTGGGAATGACCTCGGCGTCGGTGCAGGCATCGACGATCGCCCCGACTTCGCGCCCGAATCGCGCGACGATCTGCGAGCGAAGCGCCATTGCGCCGCCGTGGTAGGCGGCCTGATCCTCGATCGCATCGTGGAGTAGCGCGGCGATCGCCTCGTCCTCGTCCCCGCCGTGCTCCAAAACCAGGCTCGCGACGGCCAGCAGATGGGCGAGATACGGGATGTCGGTGCCCTTGCGCGTCTGCCCGGCGTGCAGCCGGGCGGCAAAGCACAGGGCGGCGGAGAAGCGCTCCGTCAGCATGGGCGGGCTGGGCTCCGGGCGGCGGGTACCTGACCCAACCATGCCAGCGGCGCCAGCCCAGGGCAAGCCGCATGATCCGCCCCTGGGGCAGCCCGCTGCCGGTGCTCAAGCCCGCTCGGGCAGCCCCGCCCGCGCCGCGGCCCGCCGCAGGAACTCGGCCGGCGCGCCCATCTCGGCGCGGATCCGCAGGTACGCCGGGGTCCACTCGCCGCGCGGATCGCGCAGCGCGAGCGGCGGGGGATCGGCGCACGTGCCGCTCCGAGCGCAGGTGAAGAGCGCGATCATCGGCGGCTGGTGCGCGCGGAAGTGGACCTCCTGGCGGGCGCGCAGCTTGAGCCCGGCGGCCGCCACCGCCGTCTCGGGGCGGGGGTCTCGCGCCGCGTGGCAGAAGCAGAAGACGCCGTCCTCCGAGAGCGAGCGAGCGGCGGCCCGGCAGTAGTCGAAGACGTCGCCGCGCAGCTCGAAGCGCGCCGCCGCCTTTTGCGGGTGTGGGGAGACGGTGCCCTGCGCAGGCGGTAGATAGGGCGGTGAGCCGGTGACCAGGTCGAACTCACCGCCCGGCCAGTCGCGCAGATCGAGGTTGCGGAGGCTGACGCGATCCTCCAGGCCGTTGTGGGCGACCGTGCGCCGCGCGAGCCCGTGGCTCAGCTCCTGCACCTCGACCAGCGTGAGCCGGGCCTCGCCCGCCAGGCGCCACAGGGTCAGCAGGCCGACCGAGCCGATCCCGGAGCCGAGATCGAGGACGCGGGAGGCGTCCGGTCGAGCGTTGGCGGCGGTCCAGGCCGTCAGTAGGTCGTCGGCCGAGAATCGGTGGCCCTGGCGGAGCTGCCAGATGCGCCAGTCCCCGGCTAGGGCGTCGAGGGTCAGCTCATCGCTCGCAGGCATGAGCGAGGCGCCCCGCGCGGCCTCTGCGCCAGTCGGCGGCGGCCCGGCGATCGGGCCGCCGCGCGTCGGTCTAGAGCCCAGGCTGCGGGGCGGGGACGGCCGGCTGGGACGTCTCGCCGCCCATGCCCTCCTGGAGCGTCGCGGCCGCGCCTTCGGCAGCCCCCTCGACGGCGGAGACGGCGTCGTCCACCGTCTCCTTCACCACCTCGGCGGCCTCGGCCGCGGCCTGCTCGGCGGCTTCGATCGCTGTCGGGGCCGGCTCGGCAGGGGGCGCGGCCTCCGGCGCGAGCGGGGCGGCCTCCGCCGGGGTCTCGGCGGGCACCACCTCAGGCGCGGCTGGGGCCGGCTCGATCATGGCATCAGGTGCGGGTGCGGGCTCGGCAGACGCCTCGGGTGCCGGCGTAGCGGGCTCGGCGGCAGGCTCGGCTGCGGGCGGAGCGGGCTCGGCCGGCGGCTCGGTGACCGGCGCCGTCGCGCTCGGGGCGGGCTCCTCGGCGTGGCCAGGCACGGCGGCGGCCGACTTCTCCGCCAGCATGCGATCGAGCTTGTCGACCTGGGTCTGCAACGACGGCGGCAGAGAGTCCCTGATGGCCCGCAACTGCGACACGGCGCCCGCGGCGAGTGCGGTCTTGCCCTCGCTCAAGTATTGCTCGGCCTGCTCGATGAGCCCCGCGGCCTCGGCGCTCGCGCTTTCCGCAAGCTCGGCGCCCTTGAGCCGGGCCGCCTCGGCCATCGCAGCAGCCGCCGCGGCCGCCGCGTCCTTGGCCTTGGCAGCCTCGTCCGCGGCGCGTTCCATTGCGGACTGCACAGCGGTCTTCTCTTCCCCGGGCGCGGGCTGATCACCTTCGCCGCAGGCCGCCAGCGTGCCGGCTGCCACCAGGGCGGCCAGAATGAGACGTTGTTTCATGCTGTTCTCCTTCTCGATCGATCAGGACATCGGGCGGCCAGGGCCGAGGGCACAGACCCATGCCCAGGCCCCGGCGGGGTCGAATTCTGGCACGGAGCACGCGCCTGCGTCGCGCATGGCCGGGGTCTAGCCGCCGTGCGCCTTGCCTCCGACTCCCGCCATGCGGGCCAGCTTGGCGATCAACAACAGCCACGGCAGCCCGTGCAAGAGGAGATCGAAGACATCGATCGGGCGAGTCAGGCGCCCCGCGGCGAGCAGTTTGAGCTTCTCCCAGAGATGGGGCTCGGGGACGAAGGGGGCGAGCCCGAGGGTGAGCGCGACGATGAGGACCAGCCCAAGCGGCAGCCGGTCGATCCAGCCCAAGAGGGCCCTCACGCGCCCTCCTCGTCGCCGAGCACACACTCAGGGCAGAGCGCCCGGTAGATCGCCGCGTCCTCGGCGGAAAAGCAGCAGGCGATGACCTCGGCGAAGGCGTCGCGCTCGCGGCGCATCACGCCCAGGGCGATACGGGCGGCGGCCTCCTTGGGATAGCCGTACACACCCGTGCTGATCGCCGGAAAGGCGATGGTGCGCACGCCATGGGCGCGCGCGAGCGCGAAGGCCTGCTCGTAGCAGCCCCTAAGGAGTCCGGGCTCACCGGCCTTGCCACCCCGCCAGACCGGACCCACGGTGTGGATGACCCAGGGCGCGGGTAACCGGAAGCCAGGGGTGATGCGCGCCTCGCCCGTCGGGCAGCCACCGAGTGGGCGGCAGGCATCCTTGAGGTCCGGGCCGCCCGCGCGGTGGATAGCTCCGTCCACCCCACCCCCTCCGCGCAAGGTCGAGTTGGCGGCGTTGACGATGGCGTCGACGGCGAGCCGCGTGATATCGCCGGTGATGATGCGGATGATTCCCATGCCTGCTTCAGCCAGTGTCGGGGCCACACCCATACCTTGACGCGCACCGCGCAAAGGGGTTACCAAGCCCGCGGGAGGATCGCTTCGTGGCCCTTTCCAGCCCGCCTACACCGCCGCCCGCCATGCCGAGCCTCATCGCCATCCTCGCACTCGTCCTTATCGGCTGGTTCTGGCTCGACAGCCTGCGCGCCCGTGAGCTCGCCACCGGCATCAGCCGCGCCGCCTGCCAGAGGCACCAACTGCAGTTCCTCGATCAAACGGTCGCACTCGTGCGCATTGGGCTGAGACGCACCCCTGACGGGCTGCGGCTGCGACGGGTCTACCGGTTCGACTTCAGCGAGGAGGGCGTGGGCCGGCGCAATGGCTATCTGATCCTGGTCGGTCTCGACCTGGTTGAACTGAGCCTCGGCCTGCCCGACCGGGCGGCCGACACCTAACCCGCCATGACACCCGTGTCGCTCAGGATGGTGAACGAACGGCGGCAGTGCCGGCTCACCCTCACCCCAGCCCCCTCTCAGAACGGCGGCGGACAGGGAGCGCCTGCGGCGCATGGTCACGGCAAGCCCCCGCCCCTTACTTGACGACCTTCAGACTCGGCCGATCGCGCGGCGGCTTGGGCGGCTCCGGCTCCTCACCCGAGGCCCCGGTCGTCTGCGGCTCCTCGTCCGGGAACAGCATGCCGCGGCCGTTCTCCCGGGCATAAATCCCCATCACGGCCTCGGCGGGCAGGGTCACGTCCATCGCAACGCCGCCGAAACGGGCGTTGAAGGAGATGCGCTCGTTGCCCAGGACCAGTGCTCGTACCGCGCTCGGCCCGATGTTGAGGACGATCTTACCGTCCTGCACGAACTCGACCGGCAAAACCGAACCCGGGCGCGAGGCGTCAACCAGCAGGTGGGGCGTCAGCCCGTTGTCGAGGATCCACTCGTAGAGCGCCCGGACGAGGTAAGGCCGATTGGAGGTCATGGCGAGACGAGGCGCCGGTCAGCGCGCCTCCAGCACCATCTCGTGCTCGGCCTCGGTGAGGCTAGCGCGGAACGCCGGCAGTGCAAAAATCCGTTTGGAGTACTCCTGGATCGCCTTGGCCTGCGGCGGTAGCTCGATCCCCAGCACGGGGAGGCGCCAGAGCAGCGGCGCCACGCAGCAGTCGACGAGTGAGAGCTCGTCGCTCATGAAGAACGGTTTCGCGGCAAATACCGGCGAAGTCGCGACCAAGCTCTCCCGCAGCTCCTTGCGCGCCTGCGCCGCCTCTCCCTCGCCGCCCTTGACGATGCGCTCCAGTAAGACGTACCAGTCGCGCTCGACCCGGTACATGTAGAGCCGCGCGTTGGCCCGTGCGACTGGGTCGACGGGCAGCAGCGGCGGGTGCGGAAAGCGCTCGTCAAGGTACTCCATGATGATCCGCGACTCATACAAACGCAGGTCGCGATCGACGAGGGTAGGCACGGTGCCGTAGGGGTTGAAGTCCATCACCTCGTCGGGAAGCGCCTCGGCATCGACGTCGACGATGTCGACGGTGATACCTTTCTCCGCGAGTACGATGCGGACTCGGTGGCAGTAGGGACAGGAGGGATCAGAAAACAGGGTCATCACGGATCTTCGGTTCGCTGCCACGGCACTCTGCCCTTTGCTCCAGCTCGCATGCACCCGACGCCCCGCGTCGCAGCTCGCCGACGGCGAGCGCAGAGTATAGCCGAAACCACAGGGGGGTGCCCTCGCGTGGGGCGCGGCGGGCTAGAGCGCCTCCGGGCGGGCACCCAGGAATCGGGTCGCCGGGGCGAGGCGTCGGTCGCCACGGCAGGCCCCGGGCGGGGCCTGCCGTGACCATTCAATGGACGTCCTTCCAATACTCCTTCTTCAGCGCGTAGGCCACGATAAAGAATAGGCCGAGGAAGAGGAGCACGTAGATACCGAGCCGCTGACGCTCGACCCGCATGGGCTCGCCGACATAGGTCAGGAAGTTGGTCAGATCCAGCACCATGGCATCGAACTCGCCGGGCGACAGGGAGCCCGGCTGAACCAACTCAAGCCCGGCAATCTTCGCCGCCGCTGCACCCTCCTCTTTTCCGGGCTCCAAGACGGCCTTTTGGACGCCCTGCAGCGACGACAGCACGTGAGGCATACCGACCTGGGGGAAGACCAGGTTATTCACACCATAGGGTCGCGTATCGTCGAGGTAGAAGCTCTTCAGATACGTGTAGACCCAATCGGGCGAGCGCCAGCGGGTGACCAGGGTGAGATCCGGGACCGCCGTGCCAAACCACTTCTCGCCGTCCTCCGGGCGCATCGAGATCGTCATCAGGTCGCCCGGCTTGGCGTCCGTGAACATGAGGTTCTGGCGCAAGGTCATCTCGTCGATGCCGAGGTCCTCGGCCATGCGGTTGTAGCGCATGTACTGCAACGAGTGGCACCCCATGCAGTAATTGACGTAGTACTTCGCGCCCCGCTGGAGCGAGGCTTGGTCGGTGAGGTCGATGTTGGCCTTCTCCAAATGGACATGACCGCCCGCCGCCGTCGCCAGCAAGGGGGTGAGGAACAGCACCGAGGCAATAAACAGAGCTCTCATTGGGTCACCCTCTCCGGAACCGGCTTGGTCTTGTCGATCTTGCTATACCAGGGCATCAGCAGGAAGAAGGCAAAATACAGCGCCGTGAAGATCTGCGCGAACAACGTCAGCAGTGGATCTGCCGGCTTGAGGCCCAGATAGGCGAGCACCACAAAGGACACCGCGAAGATCCCCAGCGCGAACTTGAACAGGGGGCCCTTGTACCGCACGGACTTCACCGGGCTGCGGTCCAGCCATGGCAGGAAGAACAGGATTAGGATCGCGGCAAACATCACGACCACGCCGGGGAACTGGGACCCAAACATCGGCGGGACCGCCCGCAGCATGGCGTAGAACGGCGTGAAGTACCACACCGGGGCAATATGATCAGGGGTCTTCAGCGGATCGGCCGGCTGGAAGTTGGGGCCTTCGAGGAACAGCCCGCCCACCGTCGGCCAGAAGAAGATCACCGCCGCGAACAGCGCGAGCAGCACCACGACGCCGACGATGTCCTTCACCGTGTAGTAGGGGTGGAAGGGAATGCCGTCGGCCGGGGCGTTGGCGTCCCAGCGGTTGCCCTTCGGTCCGTACTTGATCTCGACACCATCCGGATTGTTTGAGCCCACCCGATGCAGGGCGACGATGTGCAGGAACACCAGCGCGGCGATCACGAACGGCAGCAGGAAGTGGAAGGCGAAAAAGCGATTCAGCGTGATGTCCGAGATCACATAGTCACCCCGCACCCACACCGAGAGCTCCTCGCCGACCCCCGGAACCGCCGCGAACAGGTTCACGATGACCTGCGCGCCCCAATAGGACATCTGGCCCCAAGGCAGCAGATAGCCGAAGAAGGCCGTCGCCATCATCGCCAGATAGATGATCACGCCAAAGATCCACAGCAGCTCGCGCGGCTTGCGGTACGACCCGTAGAGCAGCGCGCGGAACATGTGGAGATAGACGACGATGAAGAAGAACGAGGCACCCGTCGAATGCATGTAGCGGATCAGCCAGCCCCAGTTGACGTCGCGCATGATGTACTCGACGGAGGCGAAGGCATCAGTCGCGGAAGGCTTGTAGTTCATCGCCAGCCAGATCCCGGTGACGATCTGGATGACGAGCATGAGAATCGAGAGCGACCCGAAGAAGTACCAGAAATTCATGTTCTTCGGGGCATAGTATTGAGCGAGGTGCTCATTCCACACCTTCGTCAACGGGAATCGCTTGTCGATCCAGCCGAGGAAGCCGGTGGTCTCGGTGGTGGTGTCTGCGCTCATCAGGCTGCTCCTCCGTCCTCACCCACCAGGATGGTGGTCTCGGAGATATAGGTGTGGGGGGGGATCACCAGGTTGGTCGGCGCCGGCACGCCGCGGTAGACGCGCCCGGCGAGATCGAATCGTGAACCGTGGCAGGGGCAGAAGAATCCACCCTTCCAGTTCGGTCCTAGGTCATCGGGCGCCACCTCCGGGCGGTAGGTGGGCGCGCACCCCAGGTGGGTGCAGATACCGACGGCAACGAAGTACTGGGGCTTGATCGAGCGCTCGTTGTTGCGAGTGTACTCTGGCTGCTGCGAAGCGTTGGAGCCGGGGTCGGCGAGCTCGCCCTCAAGCTCGGCAAGCGAGGCGACCATCTTTTCGGTGCGGTGCACGACCCATACCGGCTTACCGCGCCACTTGACCCTCAGCATCGCCCCGGGCTCCAGCTTGCTGATGTCCGCTTCGACCGGTGCCCCGGCCGCGCGCGCCCTCGCGCTGGGGTTCATGGAGGCGATGAAAGGGACGAGTGCGAAGCCGACGCCAACGGCGCCGACCACGCTCGTGGCGGCGACGAGCACTCGCCGCCTATTGGTATCCACAGCTTGTGCGCTCATGTAGCAGATAACCCCCAGGGTGAGCCCCCGCGGCGGGGTGCCCTCGTTCCGGGAGGGAGCCCGATTGGGAGCGAAGATCAGAATATGCCGATTCTCTGCAGATCGGCCGCGGATTGTCTCTGATCGGGCGATCTTGGGTCAAGGAGCTTTCCCCTTGCACGTCATGGTATTTTTGGGCTGGGACCATGGCCGCCCCCACACCCCCGTTCCTTTAGCCCATAAGCCGAAGCCGACGCCCAGCGTGCTGCGCCTGATCGTCCCGGCCGTTGGCCCGGCATCGGGCCGAAGCGACGGCCGCGCCTCCTGCCCCTCGCCCCCTCGGCGGACCGATCGGGCGCGAGATGCCGGCACCGCGCACCCCGTTCACGCCGGATTGGCGAGGTCGAGGAAGCGATGCTCCAGTCCGAAGCGCTCGGCAAGATGCTCGCCAAGCGCCATCACCCCATAGCGCTCGGTCGCATGGTGGCCGGCGGCGAAGTAGTCGACACCCAGCTCGCGCGCCTCATGGGTGGTCTGCTCCGAGATCTCGCCGCTCAGATAGGCGTCGACGCCGAGCGCGGCGGCCTGGGTGAGAAAACCCTGGGCGGCGCCGGTACACCAGGCGAGCGTCGCGAGCGGCCGATCCCGCCCCGAGACGTGCAGCGGGGCGCGCCCGATGCCGAGGGCGATCAGCTCCGCGCAGCCCGCCGCCGGCATCGGCCGCGGTAGCCGGCCCTGCCACACAAGGCCCTCCCCGGCCGGGGTCGGCCGCGCATCGAGGAGCCCCAGCACGCGACCGAGGCGCGCGTTGTTGCCGAGCTCGGGATGGGCGTCGAGCGGCAGGTGATAGGCGAGCAGGCTCAGGCCCGCACGCACGAGGGCGCGTACTCGGCGCCCCTTCATCCCGGTGAGACACGACGACTCGCCTTTCCAGAACCAGCCGTGGTGGACCAAGAGGGCATCGGCCCCCGCATCGGCCGCCGCCTCGATCATGGCCAGGCTGGCGGTCACACCGGTGATCAAGCGGCGTACCGGGCGCTCCCCTTCGACCTGCAGCCCATTGGGGCAGTAGTCGGCGAACGACGCGGCATCGAGCAGAGCGTCGCAGTAGCTCGCCAGTTCGAAGACCTCGGCCATGGCACCCCTCACCTCTCGGTGCACCGATTCTAGCCCGCGCGCAGCGGGCGCGCCCTGCCCAAGCGTCATGAAATGGGCGGCGGAGGATGGTACCTTCCCCGCCATGGGAATACGCACCTGGCCCCCCGTTGCACTCGCCTTCGCCTTCGGCGCTTGCGCCGCCGCGCTGCTGTCGCTCTGGCTGGGTGCGCGCCTGCCGGCCGGTAGCGACTCGGCAACTGCCGAGCCCACGGCGAACGGATTAGCGCCGGGCGCGGTGTCTTACGCCGATGCCGTGGCGCGTGCCGCCCCCGCCGTGGTCAACATCTTTAGCAGCCGCATGACGACTGAACAGGGCCCGTCGGGCTTCCGTAATCCGATGCTACAACGGCAGTTCGGCGAGCTCCTGCCCGAGCGTGCCCGCCAGCGCCTCGCCACGAGCCTGGGCTCTGGCGTAATCCTGTCGCGCGACGGGCTGCTGCTGACCAACCGTCACATCGTCAAGGACGCCGAGGAGATCCGCGTGGTACTGGCCGACGGGACGGACCTCGACGTGCGCCTAGTTGGCGCCGACCCAGAGACCGACCTTGCGGTGCTCAAGGCGAGCGCGCGTGATCTGCCCGTGATCCCCATCGGCCGAGCCGACCGACTGCGGGTCGGCGACGTGGTACTCGCCATCGGCAACCCCTTCGGCGTCGGCCAAACCGTCACCATGGGCATAGTCGGCGCCACCGGCCGCCATCACCTCGGCATCAGCAGCATCGAGAACTTCATCCAGACCGACGCCGCGATCAACCCCGGCAATTCGGGCGGGGCGCTGATCAACGCCCATGGCGAGCTGATCGGCATCAACACCGCGATCTTCTCCCAGAGCGGCGGCTCCGAGGGGGTGGGCTTCGCCATCCCCATCGATCTCGCCACCGAGGTCGCCAGCCAGGTGATCGCCAGCGGCCGAGTGGCGCGCGGCTGGATCGGCGTGGTTGGACGTGCCGTCAACACCCAGGTAGCGCAGTCCTTCGGTCTGCGCGTGAGTGAGGGGGTGCTGATTTCCTCGACCCGGGCGGACAGCCCGGCGGCACGTGCGGATATCCGCCCCGGGGACGTGGTCACCCGCGTCAACGGCCGAACGGTCGCCTCCACCCACGAGCTCCTGGAGGCCGTCGCCAGCGCCGGCCCTGGGGCCAACATTGAGCTCGAGCTCTGGCGCGGCAGTGAGCGCCGCGGCGCGCGCATCACCACCATCGAGCGCCCGCTCGCGGCCCAGGATTGAGCAGGGCGCCGAGTGTCGCGAGGCGACTTGGCCTTGGCGACTTCGGAGCAAAAAAAACCCGGCTGAAGCCGGGTTCGAACGCTCTTCTCGATGACGAGAGAGACGAGGAGGACTCGATGCCCGGACGGTGCCTGGCATCGCCCGTGGCGCCCCCCGGCAGTAGTTACCGGCGGGCTCGGCTCTCGGGGTACAAGAACCGGGATTGATGGGCGCATTCCCTGCGCCCGGGCCGCGCTCGCCAACCGCGTACAAACCGCTCGCGATCAGTGCATGAAGAGGCCGCCGTTCACCGGGAGGTTGGCCCCGGTGATGTAGCCGTTCTCGTCCGCCGCGAAGAAGGCCACCACCGCCGCGATCTCCGCCGGGGTGCCCATCCGCCGCATCGGGATGCCGGCGACGATCGAGGCGCGCACATCCTCGCGCATCGCAAGCGTCATCGCGGTCTCGACATAGCCCGGCGAGACGGTGTTCACGGTGACCCCCTTGGCCGCGCCCTCCTGGGCCAGCGCCATGCTGAAGCCGTGCATCCCCGCCTTCGCCGAGGCGTAGTTGGTCTGCCCGAACTGGCCGCGCTGGCCGTTCACCGAGGAGATGTTGATCACGCGCCCAAAGCCGCGCTCCAGCATCCCTTCCCAGACCGGTCGGGTCGCGTTGAACACGCTGCCCAGGTTGAGGCGGATCACCGCCTCCCAGTCGGCGTGCTCCATCTTGCGGAAGGTCTTGTCGCGGGTAATGCCGGCGCCGTTGACCAGGACCTCCACGGGGCCGTGCCGGCGCTCGACCTCGGCGACCAGCCGCTGCCCGTCCTCGAACGAGGCCAGGTCGGCACCGAGGGTGTCGATCTCCAGGCCCTCGGCCGCCCGCGCCGCCCGCCATTCGGCCGCCTGCGCCTCCTCCGACGGGTGGTGGACCGCCACCACCCGATAGCCCTCCTTGGCCAGACGCTGGCAGACGGCCGTGCCGATGCCACCCGTGCCGCCGGTGACCAGGGCCAATCTCCGCTGCTGGGTCATCCTTTCACCCTCGAGTCAGGCCTGGGGCGCGGCCTTGCGCAGATCGGCGGTCACCTCGGACACGCCCTGCTGGAACCAGGAGCGGTACTGGTCGCGGACCTCGCCGGCGACCTGCAGGTTGGTCTTGGTCTCGTCCATCAGGCGGGTGCTGAGCTCCTTGGCGAGCTCGACCTGGCCCTTGACGTACTCGTTGTAGCCCTTGGACTCCGTGGCGAGCTTCATCTGGCGCACGCCCTGCTCCATCATCAGACTCATGGCGTCGAGCTGACGGGTCGCCAGCCTCTCCCAAACGCGCAGGTTAATCTCGCCGAGGGCCGTCATCCGGTCGAAGCCCTTGGTACCCATCTCATTGATCAGGTTGAGGTTGTCTTTCGTGCTCATGGCAGGTCTCCTGGGTTGATGACTTTTGTGCAGTGCAGCATTGTTGCAGTGCACAATAATCGCCGCAGGGGGTGCTGTCAAGGGCGACTTGTGTCGGACCCGAGACAGAGACCGGGGCGCGCCGCGGCGCTTACTCGGGCTTGGGTGGCTGGTCGTTCTTGGGCCCCGCGCCCAGGCCGGCGGCCCGCAGCAGCTCACGCTGCAGCTCGGCCCAAAGCTCCACGTTGCGCTGGGTCATGCGGGTGACGACCTCGAACGGGCTCTGGCCCCAGGTCTCTCGGAGCTGCTGCTGCTGGCGGGCGAAGATGTCGAGTGACTGCTCCAGATAGCGGGCAAAGACCCCCTGCAGGGTCCCGCCGTAGAAGCGGATGATCTGGGCGAGCATGTGGGCCGAGAAGAGCGGCTCACCGCCGCTCTCCTCTTCCAACATGATCTGCAGCAGGATGGCGCGGCTGATGTCCGCGTCGTTGGACGTATCCAGGACGCGGAAGTCGACCCCCTGCATCACCAGGGCGCGCACGTCGGCCAGGGTGATGTAGCGGCTGAGCTCGGTGTCGTAGAGACGGCGGTTGGGGTACTTCTTGATGACGCGCTGGCTGCTCATGGCGGACCCCGGATCCCTCGACCGCTTCGAGTCTAACCCGCTAGCGCGGATTCGCCGATGACGCGGCGCAACAAACGGCGCAATACCCCGGACCCGGCCGGTGCCGCCGGTCGGATCCGGGCGGGCCGAGCGCGTCAGGCGCGCTCGACCGCCATGGCGACGCCCTGCCCGCCCCCGATGCAGAGGGTGGCCAGCCCCTTCTTGGCATCGCGCCGCTCCATCTCGTAGAGCAGCGAGACCAAGACCCGGGCACCCGAGGCCCCAATCGGGTGGCCGATGGCGATGGCCCCGCCGTTGACGTTGACCCTGGCGAGGTCCCAGCCCATCTCCTGATTGACCGACATGGCCTGGGCGGCGAAGGCCTCGTTGGCCTCAACCAGGTCCAGATCGGCCACGTGCCAGCCGGCCTTCTCCAGGCACTTGGTCGAGGCCGGGATCGGGCCGGTCCCCATGATCGCCGGGTCCACCCCCGCGCTGGCGAAGGCGACGATGCGCGCGAGCGGCTTGAGGCCGAGCTCGCGCGCCTTGGACTCGCGCATCACGATCACGGCGGCCGCCCCGTCGTTGATCCCCGAGGCGTTGCCCGCCGTCACCGTCCCCTCCTTGTCGAAGGCCGGCCGCAGCTTGGCGAGGGTCTCGGCCGTGGTCCCATGCCGCGGGAACTCGTCGCGATCGACCACCAGGGCATCGCCCTTGCGCTGCGCGATGCTGATCGGGACGATCTCGTCGCGGAAGCGCTCCGCCTTCTGGGCCGCCTCGGTCTTCTGCTGCGAGGCGGCGGCGAAGGCGTCCTGGGCCTCGCGGCTGATCGCATACTTCCTGGCGATATTCTCCGCCGTGGTGCCCATGTGGCACTGGTTGAAGGCGTCCCAAAGCCCATCGACGATCATCGTATCCTGGAGCTTCCACTCGCCCATGCGCTGGCCCTCGCGCGAGCGCGGTAGGGCGTGGCAGGACTGGCTCATGCTCTCCTGGCCGCCAGCGATCACGATGTCGGCGTCGCCGCAAGCGACGGCCTGCATCGCGAGATGCACCGCCTTCAAGCCGCTGCCGCAGACCTTGTTGATGGTCATCGCCGGGACCTTGTGGGGCAGCCCCGCCTTGAGCGCGGTCTGACGCGCCGGGTTCTGACCGGCAGCGGCGGTGAGGACCTGGCCGAGGATGACCTCGTCGACCTGCTCGCGGGCGATCCCGGTGCGCGCGAGCAGGGCCTTGACCACGGCGGCCCCCAGCTCGGTGGCCGGCAGCGAGGCGAGGCTGCCGCCGAAGCTGCCCACGGCGGTGCGAGCGGCGGCGGCGATGACGATGTGTTCGCTCATGAGATGACTGTCCTCAACAGGGTGGTGGGTGGTCGCTCGCACCGGGCTGAGCGCGGTGCGGCAGGCTCGATGTTTCGGTCCCCGCTCGACACGAGCGGGCGCGGGCGCGATTCTACGCGCGTTTGTTGCAGTGCACAATTTTCCGTGCTAGCTTCCCGCGCCAGCTTGTCATGGGTCGCGTCGGCGGCCCGGTCCACCACCTGAGAAGGGTACCGATGAAGAACGACTGGCTACAGATCCAGCGCGAGTACTGGGAGCAATTGACCGCCATGGGCCGCAAGGCGGCCGGCCTCGAAGCCCCCGCGACCAACCTCTGGGAGCAGGCCATCGATCACTGGTGGCAGACCCTCGCCCCCGCTGCCCCCGATCTCGCCCGCGACTTCATGGGCAAGATGATCGAGCAGGGCAAGATGTTCTTCCGCGTGGCAGACGGCTTCACACGCGACCTCGGCGTCGCAGGCGCGGCCGGCACCGATGGCTGGCAGGCGATCAACCGCACGCTCGAAGACATGCAAAAGGCCTTCGGGGGCGGTCTCCAGGGCGGCGACGACGCGCTGCACAAGATGCTCGCCTTCTGGGAGCTGCCCTACGACAACTGGCAGCGCATGATGTCCTCGCTCTCGCCCATCCCCGGGGATCTGCTCCGCAACATGCCGCACGACCAGGTCAAAGACAGCGTGCACCGGTTCCTCTCGGCACCAGGCCTCGGCTATGCGCGCGAGGAGCACTCCCAGTACCAGGACCTGGTGCGCCGCACCCTCGCCTACCAGCAGGCCCTGCAGGAGTATCTCAGCTTCTTCTCCAACATCGGCGTCAAGTCCGCAATGCGCATGCGCGAGGCGCTGGAGGGCCTAGCCGCGGAAGGCAAGACCATCAACTCTGCCCGCGCCCTCTACGACACCTGGGTCGGCTGCTGCGAGGCGGTCTACGGCGAGGAGGTACAGAGCGCCGACTACGCCCGCATCCATGGCCAGCTCGTCAACGCCCAGATGGCCCTCAAGCACCGCATGTCGGTGATGGTCGACGAGGCGCTCGGCGCGCTCAATATGCCGACGCGCTCCGAGCTCCGCACCGTCCAGGACCGCCTGCAGGAGACCCGGCGCGAGTACAAGGCCCTGCGCCAGGAGGTCGAGCGCCTCAAGCGCCAGCTCGCGAGCACCCCGGCCGAGCCGCCACCGGCGCCAGCCCCGGCCCGGATCAGCGCGAGCGCGCCGGCCCTCAGCAAGAAGGCGCCCGTGCGCAAAAAGACACCGGCCAGCCGCGGCTAACGGCAAGACCACCAAGCATTGAGGAGACCAACACGTGTTCCCCATCGACATCCGCCCCGAGCGGCTGACCGAGGAGATGCTCGACTACAGCCGCAAGCTCGGCCAAGGCATGGAAAACCTGCTGAACGCCGAGGCCATCGACACCGGCGTCAGCCCGCGCGAGGCGGTCTATCGCGAGGATAAGCTCGTCCTCTACCGCTACCAGGCGCCCGAGGGCGTCGAGCGCAATCCGGTGCCCCTGCTCGTCGTCTACGCGCTGGTCAATCGCCCCTACATGACCGACCTCCAGGAGGACCGCTCCACCATCAAGGGGCTGCTCGCGAGCGGCCAGGACGTGTATCTCATCGACTGGGGCTACCCCGACCAGGCCGACCGCGCGCTTAGGCTCGACGACTACATCAACGGCTACCTCGACCGCTGCGTCGCGCACATCTGCGAGGCCCACGGCCTGGACGCGATCAACCTGCTCGGCATCTGCCAGGGCGGGGCCTTCAGCCTCTGCTACAGCGCCCTGCACCCCGAGCGGGTGCGCAACCTGGTGACCATGGTCACCCCGGTCGACTTCAAGACCCCGGACAACCTGCTCTCCGCCTGGGTGCAGCACATGGACGTCGACCTCGTGGTTGACACCATGGGCAACATCCCCGGCGAGCTCCTGAACTGGACCTTCCTTTCCCTGAAGCCGTTCAGCCTCACCGGGCAGAAGTACGTCAACATGGTCGATCTGCTTGACGACCCCGAGAAGATCAAGAACTTCCTGCGCATGGAGAAGTGGATCTTCGACAGCCCCGACCAGGCCGGCGAGACCTTCCGCCAGTTCATCAAGGACTTCTACCAGCGAAACGGGCTGATCGAGGGCGGCATCCGCATCGGCGGCCGCGAGGTGCGCCTGAAGGACATCCGCTGCCCGGTGCTCAACATCTATGCCCTCCAGGACCACCTCGTGCCGCCCGACGCCTCCCGCGCGCTCAAGGGCCGCACCGGGAGCCCGGACTACACCGAGCTCGCCTTCCCCGGCGGCCACATCGGCATCTACGTGAGCGGCAAGGCGCAGAAGGAGGTCACCCCCGCCATCGGGCGCTGGCTCAATGAGCGGTAGCGGTCCCGCCGCTTGATCCCAGGGCGCGCGGCTCAGCCGCCCCTCCCGCCAAGATCAGGCGTCCGGCCAGCGGGTTGGCCCGCGTATGGTCGTCATCGCGCGCGATGAGCGGCCGGCGACGCCTGTGCCGGCTCGACGAGCTGCCCGACCCGGGTAGCCGCGGCTTCACGCTCGGCTCGCACACCGGGGCCGTCGAGATCTTCATGGTGCGCCGCGGGCCGCAGGTCTATGCCTACCGCAACAGTTGCCCGCACACCGGGGCAACGTTGGAGTGGCAGCCCGACGTCTTTCTCGACCACAGCCGGACCCTGATCCAGTGCGGACTGCACGGGGCCCTCTTCCGCATCGAGAACGGTGAGTGTGTGCACGGACCCTGCGTGGGGCGGCACCTGGAGGCCGTGCCAGTCGAGGTTCGCGACGGGACAATCCTGCTGCGGGCAGACCCGATCGCCGGATAGCAGCGATCGGGCGTGGGCGACCGGTGCTCAGTGCCCCCGAGGCGTCACCCGCCGCGCCGCGCCGCTCGCGACGACCGCACCGATGTGGACGATCAAGGCAAGGCCGATATAGAGGGCCAGGGCAGAGAGGGTCTGCGGGAAGAAGGTCATCAGCCGCTCGGCGAAGCCCGCGAAGCTCAGATCCGCGAAGCGGCCCGAGAAGAGATAGAAGCCCCCGCTCGCGAGCACCTCCGCCGCCATCACCGCCAACCAAACGACCGCGCCCAGGGCGTAGAGGCTGTCCCACACCGGCCGGTAGCGCCGCCGATACCAGCGGCCCGCCGCCCACATCACCCCGTAGGCCGGCACCAGCAAGAGGTAGGCCGGCGTCAAGCAGTACGCGCCGACCCCGCCCCAACCCACGGCGGCCAGATCGATCGCTAGGGCCCCGGCGAAGAAGGCGGAAAAGGCCCAGACCGGCGCCAGATAGAGCCCCGCGAGGAAGAAGACTGCCAGGGAGGCATCCGGGAGCCTATGACCGAGATCGGCGACATGCTGACCCCGCGTCACCACCATCACAAGGGCGAGCGCAAGGGCGATCCAGAGCTGATGGCGGGCGCTGAGCGGGAGCATGGGAGGTCCTCCGAGTTCAATGGGACGCCGCGAGCGGCAGCCGGCCACGGGCCCTGGCCCTCGCGCGGCCGACCTTCATCCTACTACGAACGGGCGGGCTGGGGCTCGGGCGAGCAGCTTCCGCGGCAATACGGGATGACGCTCGCCGACCGCCCGGCGCTGGGCGATGTCCTCGCCCCTGGCGAACAGGCCGTGCCGGGTGCCACCAAACCCGCGGCCGGGCGGGGCAATCTCTCGTCGCCAGCCCGCGCTGCGCGTCAACCGCGGACCGAAAGGGCGGGGCGGCAGCGAAGATCCGGGGGCGAGCCGGGAGGCAGACGCCGACCAACCACTCGCGGGGCGGCCGCGGCCAACAGGGTCCGCAACCTGCCCCGGCAAGCCCCATGGGATCGGCATCGCCTTCACCGCCATGGCTAGCCGCACCACGAAACCAGGGAACGAAAAAGGGGTTGCGAAATTAGAATTCGCTAATATAATAACAATCAACCTAAGCTTAACCCGACAGAGGAGCAGTAACATGTTAGGTGCCCTTGCAGCCATCGCCCTGATCGTTGGTGGTATCTCCACGACCATGGTGCTGAACGAAGACGACCGCCTCGCGGCCGAAGAGACCCGCGAGCCGGTGGTCGAGGTCCAGACCGTCACCACCGCCCAGGCGCCAGCCGGCGAAGCACGCTTCTAAGCCTCGCCAACCGAGGCCCCGGCACCTCGCGGTGCCGGGGCCTCGTCGTTTCTGCGGCCATGCTCGCGCGCATAGGGCAGGATCGCCGCGGTCGGGTTTGGCCGAGCACGGCCCCACCTGCGGCAAGCTGGCGGGGTCCCCGAGGTCGCACTACCCGGTTCCGCCTCGCCGGGGCTTTGCGCATAATCGCTCCCGCTGCACTCTCAGCCCGGAGCATCCGTCCATGCCCCCATCCCGCCCTCGCGCTCCCCTGCCCAGTCGTCCCTGGCGAGCGCTCCTGCTCGGCGTCGGGCTCCTGCTCATGCTACCCGCGGCGCTGGCCTCGCCCTGGGCGAAGGTGAAGGTGACAGCGCCTGGACCGGCGGCGGCGATCGGTGGGGCGGCCAACGGCTGCATCGCCGGGGCCGAGGCCCTCCCCGCTCATGGCGAGGGCTACGTGAGCATCCGCCGCGAGCGTAACCGCTACTACGGTCACCCCGCGACCCTGGAGCTGGTGCGCGACCTCGGCCGGACCCTGGCCGGCGCGAGAGAGCGCCTCATCATGGTGGGCGACCTGGCACAGCCGAGGGGCGGGCTCATGTCGTCCTCGCATCGCAGCCATCAGAACGGGCTCGACGTCGACGTCTGGTTTGCCCTGGCCGATTCGGCACGCGCGGCGTGGAAGGCGCACCCGGAGGGCCAGAGCCCGCCGAGCATGGTGCACCCCGACGGCCGCCGCCTATCTCCGGCCTGGGGCCCAGAGCAGCGGCTGCTGATCAAGGCGGCGGCCGAGCACCCCCGGACCGACCGGATCTTCGTCAACCCCGCCATCAAGCAGGCCCTATGTGAAAGCGAGCGGGGGGATCGCGCCTGGCTGCAGCGGCTACGCCCCTGGCGCGGTCACGATGCGCACTTCCACGTGCGCATCCGCTGCCCGGCAGACAGCCGCGACTGCGAGCCTCAGGCCCCGCTGCCCGCCGGGGACGGCTGCGGAGCCGAGCTCGCCTGGTGGTTCAGCGAGGAGTCCCGCCAGCCGGCAAAGCCGAGCAAGACCCCGCCGCCACCGCCGCCCGCGGCCTGCCGGGCCCTGCTCGGGGAGCTTTGAGCAGACGGTCAGCGGCCGGCGGTGAGTGCCCGGGTTAGGGCAACCTCGACCTCAGCGGAATCGACCGGGAACGGGATGGTCGCGAAGAGCGGGAAGCGGGCCTGCAGGTCGGCGAGCTTGTGGGCGTACTCCGGCTGGTAGAAGGCGATCACCTTGACCTCCGGATGCTTCTGCAGCCGCGCCATCAGCGTCTCCAGGTTGCTGGTGCGGTCACGGAAGTCGGACTGAAAGTTGTACTCGGCGACGATGACGTCGGGGATCTGTCGCTTGAGCCAGGCCTGGGCCTTACGCTGGGAGCTGACCAGCTCGACCTCGAAGCCGAGGCGCTTGTAGAGCGGCGCGAGGTTGGGGTAGCCGCCGAGCTCGATGATGGCGAGCAGGCGCCTCGGGATCTGGCTCACGCGAAGACCACCCAGGTGGTGGCGATGTACTTGACCCCCGCCTTGAGCTCGGCGGCACGGTGCTCGTGGGTCCAGAAGGGCGGGAAGAGGATCAGCTTGCCGCGCTCAGGTCGCACGCTGATGTCCTGGTAGAGGAATTCGGTCTCACCGCCGGGACCAGGCACGTCGTTGAGGTACCAGAGGGCGACGAGCTGGCGCTGGCTGAACTCGTGGCTACCGCCGTCGATGTGCCAGTGGTAGAACTCCCCGGGCAGGTAGCGCTGAATCTGGTAGCCCATGTCTTTGAACGGCCCCTTGAAATAGGGGAAGGTCTCGCGGAACTCGCGCAGCGCCGCGGCGAGCGAGCGGAAGAGCATCTCGTCGACATCCTGCCACTCGGGGTTGTTGCTGACGACCAGATCCGTGGTGACCTTGACGCTGCGGTCCTTGGCCTGGACCTGCCCGACGCGGCCTTCGTACTGCTGCTCGGGGTGGGCCTCGAAGCGGCGGACCGCCTCGTCGCAGAAGGCCGGGGGTAGGGCGAGCGGGCGCTCGAAGACGAAGCTGCCCGGCTTGACCTCACGAATGGTCGCAAGCGGGGTGATGCGGCGCTCGGTGGCGGCGAACATGGCGTCTGGTCCTGGTAGGTCGCGGCGAAAAAGGGCATTGTCCCGGGCACCGCGCCCCCCGGTCAACGCGACTGCCGGGTCAATACTGGCCGACGCCCGGGCGCTCGGCTAGGCTGATCTCAGGCCGAGGTCGGCGCGCGCTGTGCACGGCCTTCGGCAATCGGAGGTGAGCATGTACGAGACGCAAGTACGGCACGCGGTCGCGCTGGCGCGCGAGGCGAAGGCGGCCGGCGACGGACCCTTCGGGGCGTTGATCCTCGACGACTCCGGTCGCGTCCTGGCGGAGGGGCGCAACCGGGTGCAGAGCGAGGGGCTTTCCACGCGCCACGCGGAGATCTGCGCCATCGAATCGGCCGAGCTTGCACTCGGGCGCGCGGGCCTCGCCGGGTGCACCCTCGTCGCATCGGCGGAGCCCTGCCCCATGTGCGCCGGCGCCATCCACTGGGCCGGGCTCTCGCGGGTGGTGTTCGGGGCCTCCATCGCCCGCATCCAGGCCGAGCTCCCGGACGGCGGTCGCCAGATCCCCCTCAGTGCACGCGAGGTCCTCGCCGGCCGCGCAGTGGAGGTCATCGGCCCGCTCCTTGAGGAGGAGGCCCTCCAGGCGATGCTCTAGCGGGGTGGCCGGCGGTGCTCGCGGCACTCGCGGCGGACCTCCTCGTCCTGCTCCATCTGGGCTTCATCGTGTTCGTCGCCCTCGGGGCGCTGCTGGTGCTCCGCTGGCCGGTCCTCGCCTGGCTACACGTCCCTACGGTGCTCTGGGGGATCGGCATCGAGCTCGGGAGTGGGCTGATCTGTCCACTGACGCCGCTGGAGAACAGCCTGCGCCTCGCCGCCGGTCAGGCCGGCTATGCGGGCGGGTTCATCGACCACTACCTGGTGCCCCTGATCTACCCCCCTGGGCTGACCCGCGGGATGCAGATCGGCCTCGGGCTCGGGGTGGGGGTGGTCAATTTGCTCGCCTATGCGCTGCTGATCGCGCGCTGGCGCAGGGCGCGAGATCAGGCGGGGCGCTGAGCGCCTGGCCAGGCGGCCGCAGGGCTCGCGTACAATGCGGCCCGCCCTCCCCGAGCCAGGCAGCACCTCATCATGAGCCAGGACCACCCCGGCACCGCGACCGTCAACCCCTGGCCTGCCGTGCTGGGGGTGATCGCCCTGGTCACCCTGTGGCGGCTCGTCCTCGCCTGGCTGCTGCCGGTGACCCAGGATGAGGCCTACTACTTCGACTGGGCGCGTAGCCTCGCCTGGGGCTACTTCGACCACCCCCCGGGGGTCGCCCTGCTTGGGGCCGGCGTGTGGCTGGCGCCCGCATCCGCGCTCGCGGCCCGGCTCGGGACCCTGGTCGCCGCTACTCTGACTCTTTTGATTCTGGCTCGCCTGTATTGGCGGAGCGGCCTGCGCCATCGCGACGACCTGCTGCTCGCCGTCGCGATCGCCTTTGCCACTGTGCCGGGCATCGCTGGGGGGCTGATCACCACCCCCGACACGGTGCTCGCCCTAGGCTGGGCGCTCGCCCTCCACGAGGCCCACGCGGCGCTCACCCAGGACCGCCGGCGCTGGCTGACCGCGGGGCTCGCGGTCGGTGCCGGGCTGCTCGGCAAGTACACCATGGCCCTGATCGGCCCGATTCTGCTCTGGGCAATCCTGCGCCGGGACCCCCGTGCCCTGCGCTCGCCCTGGCCCTGGCTGGGCGGTCTGCTCGCCCTCGCCGTCTTTCTGCCGCATCTGCTGTGGAACGCCGACCACGACTGGCTCACGCTGCGCTTCCAGCTCGGTCATGGCTTTGCCGCTGAGACCGGGGCGCTTCTCGGCGCGCCCGAGCTCCCGCCGCCGCTCGACGGGGCCTGGACGCCGACGCCGGGACCGGCCGAGCCGCCCGGGCTCGCGACCCGGGCCGGCGGGGTGCTCGCCTTCCTCGGCACCCAGGCGGGGCTCTGGGGGCTGCTCGCCCTGCCGCTGCTGGCGGCGCTACTGCCGAGACGTGCGGGCGCGCCGCGTGCTTGGGGGCGACAGGAGGGGCTGGAGCCGGCCGCGCGTAGCCTGCTTGCGGCGGCCGCCCTCTTTCCCCTCGCCTTCTTCGCCCTGGTGGCCAGCTTCAGCGACGTGGAGGCGAACTGGCCGGCGATGTATCTGATGGCGGCGGCACCCTTCGCCGCCGTGGTGCTGGCCCCGCTCAGACGCTGGGCCTACGCGATGGCGGCGGGCAATCTCCTGGTCGTGAGCCTCTACGCCTTCCACGGGGCGACGGCCGCGTTGCCCTTGCCGGATAGCCAGCAGCGCGTGCTGCGCGAGACCCATGGCTTCGCGGAGCTGGCGGCCGAGGCGGCGAGGCTGCCCGGGCCGGTGTTCGCCGATCGGTACCAGACCGTTGCCATGCTGCGGTTCTACCAGCCGGAGATCCGCGCGACCCAGTGGCCCGGGATTAACCGACCGTCGGAGTACTTGCGCGGCGAGATCGCCCCCGCGATCGGCCTCGCGTCGCTGCGCGAGGCGGGCGGCTTCTGGCTCATCACGACCAAAGAGGATGCGCCCCGGCTGCCCGGGTTTCGGGCCAACACGCAGCGGGTGCTCCAGGACTGCCCCGGCGGTGGATTACACGACGCCGCTGAGGGGCCCAGCAGCCCCTGTGCCAAGCCGCTGCACACCTGGCGTCTGATCCGCTACATCCCCGAGTCGATGGCCGGGGGCTAGGGCTTGGGGGTCTGCAACCTCCCGAGCTGCTCCAGGATCGGGTCGAGGACAGGGGCGAGCTTGCGGCGCATCAGGCTGCCGGCCGTGGTCGAGTCGCGCAGCAAGGGGCGCATCACCCCATACCCCAGCCCGGAGAGGATGCGCATGGCGACCAGGTCGGCGGCAAGCCGCGGGGCACGTGCCAGACAGTCGGCAACTGCCCCCGCGGCGCGGGCCGGATCGCCATGCGCCTCGGCCTCCGCGAGCAGCACGTCGAGCGGGAGATCCGGATCCCCCTCGGGGCGTAGGGGCGAGAAGTACCCCCGCAGCAGGTCGAAGGTGTGCTGGACGACGTCTTGGCTCGGCGGCTTGGTGAGGACCGAGGTCACGGTACGCAGAAAGCTCTGCCCAGGGGCGGAGACGACCCGCAGCAGGAGGGCCGCCGGGGCAACCTGGCCCCCCTCGCTGAGGGGGCCAAGACGGGCGGCGATGGATTCGTAATCGGCCCGTGCGGCGACGGGCTCGGGTAGCGCGTCGGGCAGCGCGCGCAGGAAACCGACCAGGTAGGCCTGCTTGCGGGCGGACTTCTTCCACAGGTCGAGCCGCACCGAGTCGTCGATCAGACCGGGCTGGAGGACGAGACGGACCGATTCCATCATTTTCTCGGTCTCGGTCTCGAACGGAAGGTATTCGACCAGATAGCGGGCGAGAGCCGGGCCCATCTGCCCCCCGACGATGGCCGGATTGCCGAGCATCCGTCGGGCGTTCTCCGCGTCCTCCATCACCCACCAGGCGCGCCGCGCGAGCTCGTCGGTGAGGCCGGGGGCGCACACCGCGGCGACCACCGCCTCGGGCTCGCCGAGCATCAGGAGCTGCTCCAGGCTCTCGTCGCGCATCTGGCCCATCCGCGTCCAGCGTCGCAGGTAGACGGGATAGCCCCCGGGTGACCCGAGGATGTGCCCCGAAATCAACTCGCGCACCAGGCGCAGGTACTGCTCCGGCCGACCGCTGGGCTTGAGCGGGACCTTGGCCTCGCCCTTCGCGGACAGCCCGTAGACGATCATACGCGACTCGTCGATGCGGATGGCCTGGGGCTTGTTCGCGAGCAGGACGTTGAGTCGAAAGCTGTCTTCGCTGGTGAGCTCCATGATTCCAGGCGGGACATACGGGGTGAAGCAACGATAGTTAGCGAGACGCTGATTATCGGTCATCCTGGCGAGAACCAGCATGCGGCCTGAGGGGCGCGACTCTCGGACCGCTTCGTTTTCAAGCGCTTAAGCCCTTGAAAACGGCCTTCCATGCCGGTGCCGCGGGAAACGTTGAATGGATCAGCGTTTCCCTAGCGCGGACGGGTGCTCGAAACCCCGGCGCTCGATGGCGTGGGCCGCGATGGCGGCCCATCGCTGCCGACCGACCGCGGTGGCTCGCGACCGTCCCGGCCGTCGACCCCGCGCGCGTGGCCGGACCGCCACGCCAGGCTCAGTCGCCGGTCGGCGGTGAGTAGTTGGCGTCCTTGGGGTTCAGGAAGATGAAGTGGTGCTGCCCAGGCTCGATCTCGACGTAATCCATGGTCGCACTGTCGAGCAGCGGGACGTACTCGGGGGCCATGACGATGTCGACCCCGGCCGAGCTCATCCGAATGTCCTCTTCGCTGGCGTCGTCGAACCCCATACGGTAGGCGATCGAGCCGTCTGGATTCTGCAGCGCCGCCAGGCGCAGGGCCAGGCCTTCGGTGCCGCCCTGGCGGGCAGCCCGCAAGACCTGCTCCGCAGCGGCTTCGGTGACTTTGAACATCTTATCCTTCCTTCTCTCGTCCGCATCTCGTCATGCGCTAGTGTAACGCTTCGCCGCCCCCACCAGGGCGCGGCTCGTCCGGGCCCGGCGGTCGGCCGAGGGCCGGCCCCTTCTCCGTCCACATCATGTTGTTGGTTCAGCCCAGTTCAACCGCCTGCGGCATGCCTCACCGGCGGCAGGTGCGCACGTGGGCGACGAAGCGCCGCGCCCAGGCGACCCCGCCGACGTCACGCAGGTGGCTGTAGGACGCGAGAAGGTTGCGATGGACGACCCCGTCGTGGGTGCCGTCGACGCCAGTCCCGCGCAGCACGCGGTAACCGTAGCGCCAGCCGGGGTCTGGCGCGACTACGGCCGAGTGGTGGAACTCGTGGGCCGCGACCTCGCTGGCCGCGCCGCCGACGGCTGGCCATGGAAAGTCCGGCGTCTGCGCAAGTCGCACGTAGCCGCGACCCTGCGGCCGCTCGTGCATGGCGACATCCGCACGCAGGACCCCACACATCGCGCGCCGCTCCTCACCCCAGCGCAGCTCGCGGCAGAGGTACATGAGCCCGCCGCACTCGGCGTAAACCGGGCCGCCCGATTCGATGAAGTCGCGCACCGCCTCACGCATACCGCGATTGGCCTCCAGCTCGCGCATGCGGTACTCGGGAAATCCCCCACCGATGAACAGGGCATCCGCATGGGGCAGCTCAGGGTCGTGTACCGGGCTGAAGGGGATCAGCTCGGCTCCCGCCCGGCGGAGCGCCATGAGGTCGTCCGCGTAGTAGAAGCCAAAGGCGTCGTCGCGGGCGATGGCGATCCGCACCGCTGGACCCTCCGCACGTTGCCCGGCGGCGCGACCGCCGATCGGAGGGCTGGGGGTCGCCGACTCGGCCAGCTCGCGGACGCGGTCCACGTCCACCTGGGCCGCGACCCGCGCGCGAATGCGCTCGATCTGGGCTTCCGCCTCCTGCGCCTCGTTGCTCGGCATCAGCCCGAGATGGCGCTCGCTGATGGCGATCTCGCCGTCGCGATAGACCGCGCCGAGGACCGGGATGTCCGTGTAGTGCTCCATCACCTGACGCAGGTTGCCCTCGTGGCGAGGACCGCCGACCTTGTTGAGAATCACCCCGGCGATATGCAGGTCGGGATCGAACGCCTGATAGCCGAGTAGCATCGGCGCAATCCCGCGGCCCATGCCCTGGGCATCCACGACGAGGACGATCGGCGCGCCGAGGAGCTTGGCGAGCTCGGCGTTGCTATTGGTGCCGGCCAGATCCACCGAATCGAACAGGCCAACATTGCCCTCGATCAGGCCAAGGCCCGCCCCGGCCAAGGTCTCGGCGAACAGCCCCCGAATCTCCTCGCGGGCCATGGTGTGAAAATCGAGGTTGAGGCAGTCGCGGCCGGCGGCCTTCGCGAGCCAGAGGGGGTCGATGTAGTCGGGTCCCTTCTTGAACGGTTGTACCTGCACCCCGCGCCGGTCGAGCTCGCGACAAAGCCCGATGCTGATCGTGGTCTTACCCGAGGACTTGTGGGCGGCGGAGAGATAGAGGTGGGCCATAGCGCGCGGCCGGGGGAAACAAACGAGGAGCGGCGCCATCGCGGCGCCGCCCCGAGCAAGCGCGAAGCGCCTTAGGACTAAGCCGGCTCGGCCGCGGCGGCGAGGTGCGGGTCGACCACCCGGTCGTCGAGAGACTCCGGGAGGAACTGGAGCACACGGACGCCGACAGCAGTGATCAGCAGCGCGACCGCAACGCCGCCCAGCCCGAGCAGGACCTCTGGGATACTTGGCGCATACGGCGCCACCTGGCCATCCAGGAAGCCAGACTCAACCACGGTCTGCCCCGGGAACAGGGGCATCGGGAAGGCCTGACCACCGATGATCAACACGTACATGGCCGCAAAGCCTCCGACGATCACCATGCCGGCTGCCGCCGCGAGCCAGGTACGGTCCTGACCGAGCACGGGATGGGCGAAGATCCCCAAGGGCGCGAGGCTGCCGATCAGTATCCAGCCGAGCCAGAACGCCAGGGTGTAGGACCCGCCACTGAGCAGATAGAACGACACCAGGTCGTAATGGCGCGCGCCATACAGCTTGGTCAGTAGATACGCGAGCAGGATCAGGAGCACACCCCCGACGAAGACGGCGAGCAGGTTCCGCAGCCGGAGCAGCAGGGCGTTACCCAGCGGCCGACCATCCTGGGTGTAGGCGAACATCACGACGAGCATAAAAATCGCGAGTCCGAAGGCGAACGACATGGCGATGAAGAGCGGCGCCAAGACCGCGGTGTCGTACGCCTGGCGCGCGACCAGGAAGCCGAAGATCGAGCCGGTACCAGTCGTAAGCAGGAGACGCCAGACGAAGGCGACGAATCCGACCTGTTTGGTGTAGACGTTTCCCTTGCGCTCGGCCATGGTCCAGAGATACCCGATCACAATGACCATGAAGCCGGTATAAAGGAAGATGTTCCACGCGAAGATCGAGCGGAAATTGTAGTGGGTCATGGCCACGATCAACCGCTCGGGGCGGCCGAGATCGAGCACCAGCACCAACAGACCGCCCATCAGCAACGCGACTGCGAGCAGACCCGAGAGCCGCGCGAGCGGTTTGTAGAGTGTCTTGCCGAATACACTTGCGATGGACGCCACGTTGAGCGCGCCCGAGGCCGCAACGATGAGGAAGACCGCGAAGATGTGCGGTGTGCCCCAAACGACGTGGTTGGTCATCCCCGTGACCCAGTGCCCCTCGTGCTCCATGTAGGCGAAGGCAAGGCCGCCGAGCCCGGCCACCGCGGCGAGGATGGCGAGGAGCCCCCAATAGCGCTGCGGCGCGAGCTGCCACTCCCGATAGACGATGCGTTTCATGACGACGGCTCCGGCGGGGTCAGATGTTGGAGTAACGCACGCCCGTATTCAGGGCGAGGTCCTCACGGATCTGACGGCTTGCGATCGCGGTCAGCATCTGGCTGATGTGACTCGCGGGGTCCTTAAGGTCACCGAACAGGATGGCCTGATGCCCCTCGCGTGCGCAGGCGTCGACGCAGGCCGTCGACTCTTGCCCGTTGTCGCGGCGGTGGACGCAGAGGTTGCAGCTCTCGACACACCCCTTTCCGCGGGGTGCCCGCGTGAGCTGGGCCGTAACCTTCTCATGAATGAAGGAACGCGCCTTGTAGGGGCAGGCCATCATGCAGTACCGGCAGCCGATGCAGGTATGGCGGTCGACCATCACGATCCCGTCGGCCCGCTTGAACGACGCCCCGGTGGGGCAGACGTCGACGCAGGGGGGGCGCTCGCAATGCTGGCACATCAGGGGCAGGTTGGTGATACGCCCGGTCTGGTTGTCCTGCAGCTTCGCCTTGCGGATCCACACCGAGCGCTGCTGCGCCCACTTGGCCTCGCTCTGGCCCTCTGGCTTCACCTGGAGGTTGAGCCCATTCTCTTCGTCACAGGCGGTTACGCAGGCCGTGCACCCGTCCGCGCACTTCGCCGTATCGATCAGGAGCCCCCAGCGAACGTCGCTGGTGACCGGCGCGGAGCGAGGCGCGGCCCCGGCGACGGTGTGTAGCAGCACCCCAGGCGCAACAGCGAGGCCGGCCGCGGCGCCAAGGAAGGCGCGGCGGTTGCGGTCGATCGTGTCTCTGGCTTCGGTCATTGTGGGTAGCCCTCCCCGCTCCTCTGGCCAGTGAAGGCAACGCCAGCGCCGCGGGGCGACGCCGCGAGCGGACTCCGGGATGGGCTGCCCTGTCCTTGCTCACCCTGCGACGGGACGGTGGCATGACAGTCGAAGCAGTTCATCCCGACCGCCGCGAAGGCATGGCACGCCTGGCAGAACTGACCCTTCCGATCGACCGGTACGACCCCGCCCGCGGGGTCGCCGCTGGCGTGGCACTCGACGCAGCCGGCGAGGCTGTGCTTGGTCGAGCGAATGCCGTTGTGGACGGTCTCATCGCGCTGGTGCTTGATCACCTCCATGTGGTTGCGACGCATGAAGTCGGTCTGCTCCACGCAGCTATCGAGCGTAGCAGCCTGTGACCCCGGCACCACGTAGGAGCCGCCAGCGGCCTGCGCGGCCAGGGCGACGAGCGCCCCGGCCAGGCCGACGGAGAGGAGGCTGCCTAATACAACGGCCTTAGCCATCGGCATCTCCCAACGGTTTACTCACCCAGACCCATCTTGATGTAGCCGGTCGGGCAGACATCGGCGCAGATGTGGCAACCGATGCACTTGGCGTAGTCGGTGGCCACGTAGCGCCCGGTCGTCGTGTGCTTCTTGTCGACGCGGTAGACGGCCGTCTGCGGACAGAAAATCACGCAGTTGTCGCACTCGAAGCACATGCCGCAGCTCATGCAGCGCTTGCCCTCATCGATCGCCTCGGCCTCGGTAAGGCCGATGACGCGCTCCTTGAAATGGCCCAGCACCTCGTCGGAGGTCGGCACCTCTTCCTTGCGCAGGTTACGCGCGTGGAACTTGAAGTGGCCGAGGAAGAGCTCGTCGGCCGGGATGACCTCGGCGCCGGACCGATCCTCGTAGTTGTGGATCGCCCAGTTGCCATCAGAGGTCCCCCGCAGGTCGCCGAGCTTCTCGACCACGAACGCCTCAGGCGCCAGGTTCGCCTCTTCCATCTTCTTCAGCAGGTCGAAGTGGTGCACATCGACCTTCGGACGGCGGCGGTGCTCGGCCTGCTTAAGGTACTCGTCGATCGACTCCGCCGCGATCCAAGCTTGGCCGATGGCTGTCGTCAGCAGGTGCGGGCGAATAATGTCCCCGGCGACAAAGTGCCCGGGCCGGTCTGGCATCTGGTAGAACTTGTCGGCGTTCATCAGGCCGCGGCCGTTGTCGAGGGCCTCCAGCCCGGTGAGATCGCCACCCTGGCCGATCGCCGCGACGACGAGGTCGGCCTCGAGCACCCGCTCGGTCCCTTCGACGGGGACGGGGCGGCCTTCCGTCATGGTGCAGTCGGCCACCTTGAGACCGGTGGCACGCCCGTCGGCGCCCTTGATGACCTCCAGTGGCATCACGCCGTCGAGGATGGTGACGCCCTCGGTCAACGCGTCGTGAACCTCGTGCTCGGCCGCCATCATCTTGTCGCGGGTAAACAGCGAGGTCAGGGTCACGTCAGCACCCTGGGCCGCGGCAGTGACCGCGGAGTCGTGTGCGACGTAGCCGTCGTGAATGATCGTCTCCGGGAGGTCGTTGGGCTTAGCGTGCTGGATGTGGCCCAGTCGACGCGCGACCGACACGACGTCGATGGAGGTGTCGCCGCCGCCCACGCACACCACCTTCTGCGCCGTGACCTTCATGCGGCCCTCGTTGAAGGCCTTGAGGAAGGCGACACCCGAGACGCAGTTGGGGGTGCCGGCCCAACCCGGGACGGGAAGCCCGCGCCCGCTCTGACAGCCGATCGCCCAGAGCACTGCGTCGAACTCGCTCTCTAGCTGCTCAATGGTGATGTCGACACCGACGCGGGTGTTAAACCGGCACTCGACCTGGCCCATATCGAGGATGCGATGGATCTCCGAATCGAGCTTGTCGCGCGGAACACGGTAGCCAGGAATGCCGTAGCGGAACATCCCGCCGAGGTCGCTGTTGGCCTCGAAGATGGTGCACGCATGGCCCTTGCGCCGGAGCTGGTAGGCCGCCGCAAGCCCCGCAGGGCCGCCGCCGATGATGGCGACCTTGCGTCCTGTATCGGCACCCGCGGCGAATTTGTAGCCGTTTTCGATCGCGGTGTCGCCGATGTACTGCTCGACCGCGTTGATACCGACGAAGTCTTCCAGCTCGTTGCGGTTGCAGCCGTCCTGGCAGGGCGCCGGACAGACACGGCCCATCATGGACGGGAAGGGATTGGCGTCGGTGGAGCGGCGGAAAGCGTACTCGCGCCAGTCCATCCCCGGTGGCGGCAGCTCCTGCTGGCGCACGATCGCGAGCCAGCCGCGGATGTCCTCGCCCGACGGGCAGCTACCCTGGCAAGGCGGTGTCTTGTGGACGTACGTCGGACACTTGTGAGAGGTGTCCTGAACGAAGATCTTCTCGGTCAGCTTGTCCCAGGTGTGGTCGCCGTCCTTGAAACGGCGCCAGGAAAGTTGGGTCTTCATGTCGTCGCTGGTGGTCGCCATCGATCACTCTCCTTACCGTTGAAACCCTAGAGTCTGAATTCGGTGTCTTGACCGCCGCCCCGGATCGAACGGGCCCGGCGCGTGCTCGACGTTAGGCCGCTTCTTCGTCCTCTTCGTCGTCTTCGAGCTCGTCGTCGTCGCCGGGCGTGAGGACAATCGCGTTGGACACGAGCTGGTGCAGGCTCACGATCTGGTCCATCTCCATGCCGTAGAACGGAAGCACCTTGGTGAACTGGCTCTTGCAGATGGCGCAGATGGCGGCCATGTGCGTGACGCCCTTCTCTTGCATCACATTGTTGAGGGCCTCGACGCGCGGCCTGGCGCCCTTGACCCGCAGCTCCATCAAGTCGTCGGTCAGCAGACCGCCCCCACCACCGCAGCAGAAGGTCCGCTCACGGATGGTCTCCTCGTCCATGTCATAGAAGTGGTTGCAGGTCGCCCTGATGATTGCGCGAGGGATATCGAACTGCCCGCCGGGAACGCTGCCCATGCGCGAAGCGCGCGCGACGTTGCAGGAGTCGTGGTAGGTCAAGACCTTGTCGTCGTTCTGCGACTTGTCGAAGGTGAGCTTACCTTCCTGCATCAGCCCATGGGTGAACTCGCAGATATGCTGCGGCACTGGGTAGCGTGGATCGAGGAAGTCCCAGGGACCGGCGAGGGTGTTGAGGAAGCTGTAAGCGACGCGCCAGGCGTGGCCGCATTCGCCGAACACGATGCGCTTGACCTTGAGATCGATCGCCGCCTCGCGTATCCGCTGGGCGACGCGCCGCATGTTCTCGTAGGAGCCAATGAACATGCCGAAGTTGGCGGCCTCGGAGGCGTACGAGGACAAGGTCCAAGATACGCCGGCCTCGTGGAAAACCTTGCCGTAACCGACCAGACCGTCGACATGCGGCTCCGCGAAAAAGTCCGCAGACGGCGTGACCAAGAGGATCTCGGCCCCTACCTGATCGAGCGGGTATTTGACGGCCACGCCCGTGTCGTCGAGGACGTCTTCCTCAAGCCCCTCCAGGGTGTCCTGCAGGGCCGGCCCCGGAAGGCCCAAGTTGTTCCCGATCTTGAAGACCTTGCCGATGATCTCGTTACAATACTTCTGCCCGACACCGATGTGATCCATGATCTCGCGCGCGGCCATCGAGATCTCGGCCGTGTCGATGCCGTAGGGGCAGAACACAGAGCAGCGCCGGCACTGCGAGCACTGGTGGTAGTAGCTGTACCAATCGTCGAGGACCTCACGCGTGAAATCCTCGGCACCTACCAGCTTGGGAAAGAACTTTCCGGCAAGCGTGAAGTAGCGCCGGTAGACCTTGCGCATCAGGTCCTGGCGCCCGACGGGCATGTTCTTTGGGTCCTGCGTGCCGAGGTAGTAATGGCACTTGTCCGTACAGGAGCCGCACTTCACGCAGGAGTCGAGATAGACGCGCAGCGACCGGTAGCGCGACAGCAGATCGCCCATCTTGGCGATCGCCCGCTCCTGCCAATCGTCCGCCAAAGCGCCGGGGAAACCGAGCGGCTCCTGGAACTCCGGCTTCGCAACGAAGGGCCGCGAGTGCGCCATGGTCTCAGGCGTGACCGCGGGGATCTCCGCGTACTGCTTAAGCTCGGGGACCTTGAAATCAACCTTTGCCATGACTCGACCTCTCAGCAAATGCCAGACTCGGCACCTCGACGCCTAGGGCTGCTGCTCCAGGCGCTTGGCCCACTCCGCGACGTGCCGCTTCTCGCGCGGGTTGTCCGCCTGGTTGCGGGTCGGGCTGAAAAACAGACCCGGGGCGTGCAAGAGCTTGCTGAAGGGGAACACGATCATCAGGACCGCCACCAGCAGTAAATGCAGCAAAAGCAGCGGGTCACTCGGGAGGGGGGCCACCTGGAACGTCACGAGCCCGCGGAAGAACTCTTTGACTGCAACGACGTCGGTATGGACGACGAAGGTCATCATCAGCCCACTGACCCCAATGGAAACCAACAGGCCGAGCATGAGGTGATCCGACGGACCGGTGATGTAGCGCACCCGATCCACCAGGATACGGCGGGCCCAGAGTCCCAAGAGCCCCACCACCATCGCCATTCCGCCGTAGATGCCGAATGGCTGAATGAGCGCGATGGGCAACCACACGGGCTCGATGAAGTACCGAAGATGACGTAGCGTGACGAGGAACAGACCGAAGTGGAAGATCCAGCCGAACAGCCAGATCCATTTGTTTCCCTTGAATAGGCTTTCGAAGAGGACGACCTCACGCGCCATTCGTAGGACAACTCCGGATTGGGTCGTCGGGGCAGGCGTCGTCGGGATCTTGAGGGGGGCGGGCGTACGCGCGTACTGGACGACCTTCGCGGCCAGCCCCGCCAGCAGTACCGCGGCGGCCAGATAGAAAAGCGAGGCGTAGGCGACGGTGACGAACGACATGCTTCCGCTACCCTGTTAGGTTGGTCGAGGATTGGGGGGCGGAAATCACCCCCCGAATCTGCGAACGAGGCTCGCGCCAATTCCTTGGCTTGGCCGCGTCACGTTAAGGTCGGTTAGACCCGGGCGGACGCGGCTAGCGCGATGTGACGGCACAGAGCCTGCCGCACACCGCCGGCGAAACCGTCAGACGCACCCCGTTGGCTTGGGCAGCCCGGCGTAACGACAGGCCTGCTTCGCGGGACCGTAGGGGAACAAGCCGTAGAGATACTTGCTGTTGCCCTTGTCCTTGCCGAGTTTCTTGCCGACCGCCTTGGTCAGCACGCGAACGGCAGGGGCGATCTGGTACTCCTCGTAGTACTCGCGCAGGAAGTTGATGATGTCCCAGTGCTCGTCGGTCAGAGTCAGATTGTCTTCCTTGGCCATGACTTCGGCGACGCCCGGCTCCCACTCCTGGATGTTGGAAAGGTAGCCTTCCTCGTCCACCTCGTAGACCTTACCGTTGACTTCGATACCCATCGTGACATTCTCCTCTCGGTAGAAGTTGGCGAAAGTTACAGCCAAGCCTGGACTTTGTCGGATTCCGCTGCGAGATCCACGAAACCCGCGTAGTCCACCACTTTGACACCCTCAATCACGCGCTCTTCGGAGAAGCCGCGGGCCTTGAGGTCCGGACCGAGCACGTAGACGTTCAGGTTGCCGAGCGCACCCTTGACCTGGGCCTCCGCGCTGGCGCCTTTCAGGACCGCATACACCCCGTCCTCGATGAGCAGTACGGAGGCCCCCGCCGTCGCAAACCTCAAACAGCTATCGAGTGAATTGCGCTCGAAAGGGGACTTGTTGATCGTGTGTAGGATGCTCATGTCGACGCCCTCCTTAGAAGCTGAAGATCACGTCGGACTCTTCCATGATTTCCTTCACTCGGGCGGCATCCACCACCTCGACGATGTTCTCCTTCTCCTCGCCCGACTCCCAGTCCTCCCAAGCCACCTGGACGAGATCGTCCTGGGTCAGGCCACGCGCGACAAGCGAGTCGGCGTCGACGTAGATACTCTTGACCTCATAGTCGCCGAGCGTCCGGTAGGTGGGCGAGAAATTCTTCATCCCAATGCCCGTCGTATCCTGACCCTTGGTGAGCTGAAAGACCCCATCGTCCATAAACATCAAGCTCACCTCCTGATCGAAGGCCGCGCCGATCAGGACCACCTCGAGCGACTCCCACGCGTAGATCGTGCCGTACGGCGCCTTGCGGTTGAGGTACATGAACTTCTTGACGACTTCAGACATGGCCCACCCCCGTTAGTCACCAAACACCACGAGCCGCTCCGACTGAATCGCGGCCTCGACGAGCTGCCCAAGCCCGGAGATACGGAACCGGGGATGGATGTTTGTGGCGTCCTTGCCGTTTCGGGTCGCTTCTCCCTCGTCGACGATGCCGCGGCGCTGTGCCGCGGCGACGCAGACGACCATATCGAGGTCGTACCGCTCAGCAAGCTCCGCCCAACGATTGACGACGTGGCGGTCATCCTGCGGCGGGGTAGTCAGCCGCGACGAATTGTAGACCCCATCATGGTAGAAGAAGACACGCATGATCTCATGCCCCTTCTCCAGCGCCGCCTTGGCAAACTGATACGCCGTGTCCGACGCCTGGTGCTGATAGGGCCCCTCGTTGATCTGAATGGCGAACTTCATGGCGACCTCGATCTGGTTGGCAGATGACCCAGCCCCGTTCAGAAGCGGATGTAGCTGGACGCGTTGAAGCTGTTGCGTGCACCCCGCCAAGTATCGATGTGATACTTAGTGAATGGCAGCTCGACTTCTTCGAAGAACCGCGGCCAACCGATCCGCTCGATCCACTCGTTCATCCGTTCCCAGTCGCGCGCGCCCTCTTTGTAGGCCTTGAGGATACGCTTGACGATCGCGGTCGCCTCGGGCCAGCGCGGCGGGTTGTTGGGGATGCCGGCGGCGACCAGCTTCTGGAAGGTCGGCTTGCCGCGGGCATTGGAGTGGTTACCGCCGACCCAGATCGCCAGCTTGGAATGCTCGGCATCGTTGATCTGCATGGGCGGACAGGGCGGATAGCAGGCACCGCAGCAGATGCACTTGCGCTCGTCGACTTCGAGCGACGGCTTGCCGTTGACCATCGCGGGGCGGATGGCCGCGACCGGACAACGCGCAACCACCGAGGGGCGCTCGCAGACGTTCGCGACCAGGTCATGATTGATCTTCGGCGGCTTGGTGTGCTGGACGTTGATCGCGATGTCACCCTGGCCACCGCAGTTGATCTGGCAGCAGGAGGTGGTTATATGCACCCGGTTCGGCATATTGGCGTTGCGGAACTCGTCGATGAGCTCGTCCATCATCGACTTCACCACGCCCGAGGCGTCGGTGCCGGGGATGTCGCAGTGCAACCAGCCCTGGGTGTGCGAGATCATCGTCACCGAGTTCTGGGTGCCGCCGACGATGAAGCCGGCGTCCTCGAGTGCCTGGATCAGCGGCTCGACCTTGGACTGATCCTTAACCATGTACTCGATGTTCGAGCGTAGGGTGAAGTGGACATACCCGTCGGCGTACTGGTCGCCGATGTCGCACAGCTTGCGCAGGGTGAAAACGTCCAGAATACGCTGGGTACCGGCCTTGACGGTCCAGATTTCGTCGCCACTGTAGGCGACGTGCCGAAGGACGCCCGGCCGGGGATGCTCGTGATACTTCCATTGCCCAAAATTCTTCCGCATCACGGGGTGCAAGTACTGCCACGGATCGGGGCATCCGGACTCGATCGGCTCACGCATTTCTGCCATCGCCTTTCCTCCAAATAATTAGGCAAAACAGTTAGGAACGCTGGTCACGGGTGAATCGCCCGCGGGGCTGAGTGCCCGCGAGCGCCGCCCGGGGGTCTTACCTGCCGGCTTCGGCCTGACGCTCGAACCAGGCTTCGGCCGCCTCGTCCCAGCCATCCATCCGGATATAGGAGCTCTGGCGGGGGTGGCTCAGCATGTTCGGGTCGGGCTCGATGCCGATTCCATCAAGGAAATTCGCGAGACCAATGCGCTCGATCATCTCGCCGCAGCGCTCGTGCTCCAGCCCGTTCTCCGCCCAGAAGTCGATGATGGTCTCGGCGAGCTCGACCAGGGACTCATAGTCATCCTCGGTCTCGAGCTTCTTGAATGGGACAACCACGGTACCCATCAGGTCACCGATCTTGAGGGTGCGCTTGCCACCGATAAGGATCGTGACACCCTTGTCGTCTCCCGGGTGGAGCGCCTTCGGCATGACGTTCAGGCAGTGCATGCAACGCACGCAATCGCGGTTGTTTACGGCAAGGGTATCGTCGTCGTTGAGCGACAATGCCTGCGTCGGACAGCGGGTGATAACGTTGTCGATGTAATACTGCCGCCCCTTCTCCGCGATGTAGTTCTTGACCTCTTGCTGATCCACCTTCATTTCATCACGCCAGGTCCCGAGCACCGCGAAGTCGGCGCGCTCGATCGCGTTTTGGCAGTCGTTCGCGCAGCCCGAGACCTTGAATTTGAACTTGTACGGGAGGGCCGGCCGGTGGACGTCGTCCGTGAAGTTATTGACCAGCGCCCGGTGGGCCTTGAGCTCGTTGGTGCAGGACATCTCACAGCGCGCCGCGCCGACGCAGGACATCGCGGTGCGCACGCAGGGCCCCGCGCCACCAAGATCCCAGCCATAGTCGTTGATCTCGTCGAAGAAGTGCTGGGTGGCCTGGGTGGTGGCCCCGATGAACATGATGTTGCCGGTCTGTCCGTGGAACGTCACCAGACCCGACCCGTACTTCTCCCAGCTATCGGCGAGCTGACGCAACATCGCCGTCGAGTAGTGGTTTCCCGCCGGTGGCTGCACGCGCAGCGTGTGGAACTCTTTCGACTTGGGGAAGGCCTTTCCGACCTCCGAGAAGCGCGGGATGATGCCGCCGCCGTAGCCATAGACGGACACGGTGCCGCCCTTCCAATAACCCTTACGGGTCTCGTAGGAGTGCTCCAGCTGACCGAGGAGGTCGTTAGTCATTTCGTTGATGCGCGCCTCGGGGTGCTCGTCACGCAGGCGCTTGATACCAGTAATGAAGCTCGGCCAAGGGCCGGTCTCCAGCTGATCGAGCATCGGAGTTTGGTGCTTGTCGATAGCCATTGCGCTAGTTCTCCTATCTCTCTGAATCAAAAGCTTCTCAAAGCCACTGGTGTCAACCTCGAAGGCACCGGAGCCTCCTCAGTCCTCACCGACAGAATCGAACGGCGGCGGCGGGCTCGGCACTCTCCGGCTCATCGTGTCCGGCTCTCGTGCCTGCATCGCCGGCCGCTAATATACCGGGGCTCCGGGGGTGTACCAACCCTAACTATCGGGGGAAGGATCGCGGCCGGCGGCTACCCCATTCGGGATAGTCTGCTCATCGCCCAGGGCGCCCCGAAGCCAGCCCACACCTCGCCCGTCAGCGTGGCCCGCGATCTTACGCCGGGCCGCCGAGCGAGTCAATGTTTCCTAATATAAGCAGATCCTTATCCGATCTCTAAAACCACGGAGGCGCGTTCCCATGCGAACGAGCCGGAGGCGCGCGATCCGCAAGGTCACCCGTCGTCGTCGCTGACCTAGCGAGCACATCCCCATCCGCGGGCGACGGCCCACCTCGCCGGCCTCGGCGCCCCAACGAAGGATCGACCGGGATCGTTGTTTTCGCACCGGCCAGGCTACATATCCCCGACCACACAGCCAACGGGCCACCGCGCCGAGCACGGTCGCGCGACCGAGCGGCTCCCGCCCGGAACCAGCCCTGATCGCAGGTCAGCCGCAGATCAACGCCGGGGGCGGCGGCAACAACAGAGTCGGATCAAGGGCCGGGGATCTTGGGGCGACGGCGATCGCCGGAAGGCGCACCGCCAATCAAACAGGCTTGAAGAGGGTCGACCGACATGCTGAAGCTCAGCGACATTCTAGTCGCCCACAAGGAAATCGAATCGTTCGACGAATTGATTCCGGTCATCCATGACGTCGCGCGAAGCGGGGAACGTTTCTTTCGGATGGACGTGAAGCCGCCATTCCCCGACACACCGGAGAATTGGGAGGACAGACTTGAGGCCGCCTTCAGCGGTCTCATTCGATAGGTGAATGCGCCGTGACCTTCTACGAAAACACCAACCTGTTGCCCGACATCGCGGCGGAGTCCGTACTCAACCGGGGCGCTCACGAAGCGGCTCTAGAGTCGCATTTGCTGGCGCTTCGGGAGCGACACGACGAGCTGGCCGGATCACACCCCGCCAGGAAGGAGCTCGCAGACGTCCGCCTTCAGATCGGCCGAACCTTGGTGGCGCTCGATCGGGGCGCGGAGGCCTGGGAAGTCACTCGACCGCTGATTGAGGTCTTCATCGGCTCGGAGGATTTCGAGTCCGCCGCCGACGCCTGCGACGTGCTCTTCCAATGCGATCAAGCCGAGTCGATCAGCGCCCTCGGTCAGGGCATCTGGTTGGCGGTCACCTACCCGATCGACCCCGAGCTCTCGGTCGAGCTGTTAAGTCACGTCATCGACGAAACACCCGACGACTCCGACGGTGCCGCTGTTGCTGCGACGACGGCTTTGTTCCTCGCTGACTTACGCGCTAGTGGCAAGCAACGCGAGAACCTCATGTTCTTTGCCAGCCAGTTGCTCGGAAACGTCGCCCGCCGTCACAGTGGGATCGATTCCCAGGGCGCCTTTGAGCTCTGGATGGATCGGCTGGAGCTGCGCGAGCCCGAAAAGTTTCTGGTCCGCCTGCGCAATGTCGTTGACGTGCTCGTTCAGGATAGCTGGTGGTTTGATCGAACGGCATTGCAGGAGCGATTACCGCTCAACTGATACGCGCCAGCGGGTGACACGCTCACTCGCAGCGCGCATAGAATCCACGTTTACGTCCGATTTCGACTGTATGTTTTGGCAAGAAGACGATTCCGAGAAGGAGTTTACAGTCCCCGATGACGTCGTCGACGTCCGATTCGCGATCGACTGCCGGCGGATCCCCGTGGATCACGCCTTTGCGCTGTCCAACGCGATCGAGAAGGCGATTCCATGGGTTACCGAAGAGGCCAACGTAGCCGTCCATACCATCCACGTCGCGGGCTCACAGAATGGCTGGGAACGACCGCCCCACGACGCGAATTCCCTCCTCATGGTCTCGCGCCGGACGAAGCTCGTCATCCGCATCCCGAAGCATCGCATCGATGACCTGCGACGCGGGCTCGATGGGTTAACCCTCGACGTCGGCGGGTGCGACGTTCGGGTCGGCGCAGGAAACGTCCGCTCCCTCTCGACCGAGGCGACCCTTCTCGCCCGTTATGTCGCGACCGACGCGGACCACTCCGAGTCGGAGTTCCTCGCCTGGGCCGCTGACCAGCTCGGCGGCATGGGCATCCGACTGCGCAAGGCCCTCTGCGGCAAGGCGACAAGCCTTGCGACACCAGCCGGCGCGATTCCGGCGCGTAGTTTGCTCCTTGCCGACCTAGCGCCCCAGGAGTCGGTCCGTCTCCAGCAGGTTGGACTCGGGCCGCATAGGATCATGGGGTGCGGCGTCTTCATCCCCCACAAAGGGGTCGAGGCCGTGCGCAAGCCGGGCTGACCGACTCTTGCCTGACGCGCACCCCACGGGGTGGTGACGTAAACTTCACAAATCCATAAAATTAGCGCGCTCTGGCTGCCGAAGCGCGCGTTGGCGCCGCCCAGGCATCGAGCAGAGGTCCCTTAGGTCCCCGACGAGAGGAGCACAACGATGTTAGAGGTGAACGGCAAGAACATAGAGCTGACCGATGCTGGCTATCTGGTCAATCATCTGGACTGGAATGAGGACGTGGCGCTTGCCATCGCCGCCAAAGAGGGTGTCGAGCTGACGGAGAAGCACTGGGACGTGCTCCACTATCTCCGCGATGAGTACATCAACAATGGCGGCAATCAGCCCATGGAACGGGTGGTGCTCAAGGACATGGGCAAGAAGTGGGGCAGCAAGCCGACCAGCAAGGACCTCTACCAGCTCTTCCCCCTCGCGCCTACAAAGCAGGGCACCAAGATCGCAGGGCTGCCCCAGGTGATGCGGAAGGGCGGCTACTAAAGCCTTCCCCGTTAGGCAACGTCCTTCTCCCCGTTCCGGGGTCTCCGACCTCGGATCTCTCGACCATCCTCCGCAGCCGCAGCCCCGCCCCCGACAAAAAACCCCGCCGAGCGTTGCTGGGCGGGGTTGGGGGGGAGAGGGACCTGGCGGTGACCTACTTTCGCATGGGGAGGCCCCACACTATCATCGGCGAGTCACCGTTTCACTTCTGAGTTCGGGATGGGATCAGGTGGTTCCAGTGTTCTGTGGCCGCCAGGGAAAGGGGGCGCGCGGCGCGGGGTGTGGCCGGCGCGCGGGTGACGGTGGTGATCGTAAAGGCGGGCGTGGGACCACCCAAAGGGTTTGGGTGTTATATGGTCAAGCCGCACGGTCCATTAGTACGGGTTAGCTCAACGCGTTACCGCGCGTACACACCCCGCCTATCGACGTCGTGGTCTTCGACGGACCTTTAGGGACCTCAAGGGTCCTGGGAGACCTCATCTTGGGAGGGGCTTCCCGCTTAGATGCTTTCAGCGGTTATCCCGTCCGTACATAGCTACCCGGCAGTGCCACTGGCGTGACAACCGGAACACCAGGG
>JALOTB010000094.1 GCA_025458165.1 Chromatiaceae bacterium
TGTAGCCAGGCGCTACGCCCGCCTGCCGGGCGATACTTCCTGTAGTTTCCGACTGTTACGTTACAATCAAGCTGGTCGGACGGGGGAAGATGAGTCGGGGGGAGCACCCATGCGTATCCATTGCTTGCAACACGTCCCTTTTGAAGGTCCCGCCGGCATCGCCGACTGGGCCGCGGCCCGGGGGCACGAGCTGTCCGTCACTCACCTGTACACTGGCGCCGCGCCCCCGTCGACGGAGGTCTTCGACTGGCTGGTGGTCATGGGCGGTCCCATGGGCGTGTACGACCAGGCCGAGCACCCCTGGCTCGTCGCTGAGAAGGCTCTGCTAAGGGAGGCCGTCGCAGCGGGCAGGACGATCGTCGGGGTCTGTCTTGGGGCGCAGCTCCTCGCCGAGGTCCTCGGCGGGCGGGTCTACCGCAATGCCGAGAAGGAGATCGGTTGGTTCCCCATCGAGCTGACCGAGGCGGGGCGTGCGTCGGATGTCTTCGGCTTCTTGCCGGGGCGCATCGAGGTCTTCCACTGGCACGGGGACACCTTCGACCTCCCGCCCGGGACCGTCCACCTGGCCCGCAGCCAGGGCTGTGGCAACCAGGGCTTCCTCTGGGACGGGCGGGTGCTCGGGCTCCAGTTCCACATCGAGACCACCCCGGAGAGCCTGCGCGAGCTGGTCGAGCACGGCGCCGACGACATCCTGCCCGGCCCTTACGTGCAGAGCGCCGAGCGTATGCTTGCCGCCTCCGGCAACGACTTCGCCCGGATCAACGGGGCCCTGTTCGGTATCCTCGACCGGCTCGCCCGATGAGCGACGATCTGCCCCGCTGCGCCTGGTGCGGCGAGGACCCGCTCTACCGCGCCTATCACGACGAGGAATGGGGCGTGCCGTCCTATGCCGAGCGGCACCTGTTCGAGATGCTGGTCCTAGAAGGCGCCCAGGCCGGCCTGTCCTGGCTCACCATCCTGCGCAAGCGCGAGGGCTACCGGCGTGCCTTCGACGGCTTCGACCCCGAGCGCATCGCCCGCTACGGCGAGGCCGACTGCACCCGGCTCCTCGCGGACGCGGGGATCGTCCGCAACCGGCTCAAGATCGAAGCCACCATCGCCAACGCCCGTGCACTGCTCGACCTGCGCGAGCGCGGCCGGTCGTTCTCGGAGATCCTCTGGGCGCACGTGGGGGGCGTGCCGCGGCAGAACAGGTGGCGCAGCCTGGCCGAGGTGCCGGCCAAGACCCCCGAGTCCGACGCCATGAGCCGCGAGCTCAAGGCGCTCGGCTTCCGCTTCGTCGGCAGCACCATCTGCTACGCCCTGATGCAGGCGGTGGGGATGGTCAACGACCACACCAGCGACTGCTTCCGGCACGAGCAGGTTGCGCAGATGGGATCTCTGCGATAACCGCTCGTCCCCAAGCTCCGCTTGGGCACGCACTCCCCGAAGCTCTGCTTCGCGACGCCCCCAGGGTTAACAACCGACCGCCAGCGCTCCTTCCCCCGCCGTCGGTCTCCCTCACCGCAACAGCGGTCGAGATCGGGCACCGGATCGACGCGCGGAGACACTCCGAGCGGGCCCCCGAGCCGGGCTTGGGCAGCGCAATCACGCCGTGTACACTCGCGCCGCGCCTCTCCGCGGATGCCGGGCCATCAGCCGACCGGGTCCGACACCGCGTGAGGACGCTGAGCGAGCGTCCCTGGGCATCCGAGTGGAACACAGGGACGCGAACATGAGGAGGCTCGCATGCCGCGCAGCCGCTACCGCTTCGTCGGAACGGATGCACCCTACTTCATGACCATGACGGTCAATTCCTGGCTGCCCGTCTTTACGCGACCGGAGACCGTCGAGATCCTTCTCGATTCCTGGCGTTATTTGCGCCAGCACCACGAGCTCCGGCTGCACGGCTATGTCGTGCTGGAGAACCACCTGCATCTCATCGCGGGCTCGCCGCAGATCGCGACGGACGTTCAGCGTTTCAAGTCGTATACGGCGCGCAGGATCATCGATCACCTGGAATCGGCCAGGGCGCGCCGCCTTCTCGATCTGCTGGCGCGATTCAAACGCGCATACAAGACCCAATCCGAGTATCAGTTCTGGGAGGAAGGGAGCCACCCGCAACGCATCGAGAGCGAGGGGGTGATGCGGCAGAAGCTGGAGTACATTCACTACAATCCGGTCAAGCGCGGATTCGTGGATCTGCCGGAGCATTGGCGCTGGTCGAGTGCGCGGGATTATGCCGGACAGGTCGGGCTCATCGAGGTCGATCGCGATTGGTGAGGCGGCGGGGGAAGCAGAGCTTCCGGGAGAGGGTGCCCAAGCAGAGCTTGGGCACCAGGAAACGACCACACCAGCGACTGCTTCCGGCACGAGCAGGTTGCGCAGATGGGATCTCTGCCATAATCCGCGCGCCCGGCGCCGCCGGGGCGATGGCCCCGCTTCACGGAGATCAGTCATGCCGCGAATCCTTTTGGCCCTGCTCACCCTCTCGCTTGCCTTGGTCCTGCCGCAGGCGGGGCGCGCGCAGATGCAGGCGCAGACCCCCGAGTCGCTGCTCGCGAGTGCGGAGGAGTCCTTCCAGCGCTTCCTGGTGGACCCCGAGATGACCTGGTTCCGGGATAACCTCCCCAATGCGCGGGGGGTGTTGATCGTGCCGCGCTATCTGCGGGCCGGCCTCCTGGTCGGCGGGGCGGGGGGGCGCGGGGTGCTGGTCGCGCGGGAGAAGGACGGGCCGGGCTGGCTCGGGCCGGTCTTCTACTACCTGGGCTCGGCGAGCCTCGGCGTGCAGATCGGTGTGGATCTGGCCGAGGTGGTGCTCCTGGTGATGACCGATCAGGGCGTGGACCGGCTGCTCGGGGGTGATCTCAAGCTGGGGGCGGATGCCCGGGTCGCCGCAGGGCCCGTCGGGGTAGGCACGGGGGCGACGACCGCGGACATCGTGAGCTTCTCGCGCTCCCGGGGTCTCTTCGCTGGGATCGCGTTAGACGGCGGGGTGATCAATCCGAGCGGCGACTTCAATCGGGCCTTTTACGGTCAGGCTGCAACCCCCGCCGACATCTTGGTGCGCCGCGCCGTCCCGGTGAATCCTGCCGGCGACCCGCTGGTGCGACGGGTGGGGGCCGCGGCTGCGCCGGCTGCGACGCCGCCCGCTGAGGTCACGCCCCCTGCGGCAGCGCCCCCTGCGGCAGCGCCCCCTGCGACTGCGCCCGCTGAGATCGCGCCCAGCGAGTAAGGCCGAGCCGATGGCGGTCTCGCCCAGCCGCGCCCGACCTGGCAGCCCGTCGCGCTGATGGCGGCGGGGCTTGCCCACCCGCGGCACTGGCCGAGCTGGTGCCTGGTCGGCCTGTTCCGCGCCCTGGGGCTCCTGCCCTTCCCGGTGCTCTGGGCGCTGGGGACGGGGCTCGGGCGGATCGGCTGGTATTTCGGGGGTCCGCGCCGGCGGGTGGCGCTCACCAATCTCGCGATCTGCTTCCCGGACCGCTCCGAGCGCGAGCGGCGGCGGCTCGGGCGGGCGCATTTCGGCTATCTCGGCGTGGCGGCCTTCACCCAGGGGGTGGTCTGGGGTAGCTCGCGGGAGCGGCTGCGGCGGCTGGTCCAGATCCGCCACCGCGAGCGGATCGACGAGGCCCTGGCGGGCGGCCGGAATGTGATCCTGATGGTGCCGCACTTCGTCGGGCTGGAGCTGGGGGGCGCCGCCTTCACCGCCCTGGTCCACCCGGGCCTCTACATGTACCAGAAGATCCGCAATCCGGTGATTGATGCGGTGATGCGCCGCAGCCGTACCCGCTTCGGCGGGATTGCGGTAGAGCGACAGGACGACCTCCGCGGGATGGTGCGCGAGATCCGCAAGGGGACGCCGTTCTTCTACCTCCCCGACCAGGACGCGGGGAAGGTGCGCGGTGTCTTCGTCCCCTTCTGCGGCGTGCCGGCGTCGACCGTGCCCATGCTCGGGCGCTTCGCCCGGCTGGCCGAGGCCGAGGTGATCCCACTCATCGCCGGCTATCTGCCCTGGGGTCGGGGCCTGGAGCTCAGCTTCGACCCGCCCCTCGCGCCCTTTCCGAGTGGCGACGTCGAGGCCGACACGGCGCAGATGAACCGCGTGATCGAGGCTCGGGTCCGGACCCTGCCGGCGCAGTACTTCTGGGTCCACCGCCGCTTCAAGACCCGACCCAAGGGGACCGAGCCGATCTATCCGCGGAGGCGTCGGCGATGAGCGAGGTCCCGAGCGAGCCTGGCGAGATGGGCTTCGGGCGCCCCCGCGACTGGGCGATCGGCGGGGTACTGCTCGCGGCGGTCGTGCTCGGGGTGGCGATGACCGTCGGCTGGGGCCCCTTGCTCGCCCCGTGGCGCGAGCTGAGCCTGGCGGAGCTCGCGGCGCTGCTGGCGCTCAGCGCGCTGAGCTACTTCCTGCGCGGGGTGCGGGTGTACGACTGGTTCCGCCCGCGCTTCACCGGGCTGTTCCCGACCGTGCTGCGGCTCTCGGTGCTGCACAACACCGCCAACAACCTGTTGCCGATGCGCGCCGGGGAGATGGTCTTCCCCTGGCTGATGCGGCGCTATTTCGGCCACGGCTTCCTCGACGCCACCGCCACCCTGGTGTGGATCCGGCTGCTCGACCTGCATTGTCTGGCGCTGATCGGGCTCGCGATCCTGTACCTGCGCGCGCCGTCGCTCGTTTGGCCGCTGGCGGGGCTGCTGTGGGTCGCGCTGCTCCCGCTGCTCGGACTGCTGCGCCGCTTGGTGCCGGCAGGGGAGGGTGGGCGGCTGCGCCGCCTGCTGCGCCTGGTGGCGGAGGCGACACCGGCCTCCGGTGTGCTGGTAGCGCGGGTCTACGGCTGGACGGCGCTGATCTGGATCAGCAAGTTCCTCGCTTTCGCCACCCTGCTGCACCACTTCCTGCCCATCGAGCCCTGGCAGGTGCTGATCGGGGTGATGGGGGCGGAGCTCTCCAGCGTGCTGCCCTTCCACGGCATCGCCGGGAGCGGCAGCTACGAGCTCGCCATGGTCGCCGCCCTGGTCCCGCTCGGGGTGAGTGCCGAGGCCGCCTTCGCGGGGGCAGTCAACCTGCACCTCTTCCTGCTCGGGGTGACCGTGCTGCTCGGACTGCTGGCCCTGCTGCTGCCGGTGCGGCGGGGGCCCGGGCCCGAGGGGGGCTGATCCGCCTTTCTTGCCGATGGGGCCGGCAGCGATTAGAGTTGGGCTATCTAATTAGCTAACTGCGGCGGTCGAGATGCCATCCAACGTCAATATCCACGAGGCCAAGACGCAGCTCTCCGCGCTCGTCGCCAGGGCAGAGGCCGGGGAGGAGATCGTCATCGCGCGGGCCAACAAGCCGGTCGTGCGCCTGGTCCCAGTGGATCTGCGGAAGGTCCAGCGGCGCCTCGGAGAGGCCAAGGGCCTGGTCTCTATCGCCCCCGATTTCGACGAGCTCCCCGACGACCTGATGGAGCACTTTCGTTGAGGGTCCTGCTGGATACACACAGCTTCCTTTGGCTGGTCACCGACGACCCGAAGCTGTCCGAGCGAGCCAAATCGATCTTCCTCGACGCCGACAACGAGCTACTTTGCAGCGCCGTGATCGGTTTCGAGATCGCGGTGAAGTACAGCTTAGGCAAGCTCGATCTCGCCGAGCCACCTCGCGAGTTTATGGAGAACCGGCTGCGGAACAACGCACTCAAGCCGCTGGCCGTGACGCTCGCGCACACTTACCGTCTAGCCCATCTACCCTTTCACCACCGAGACCCCTTTGACCGCCTGCTCGTGGCGCAGGCGCTGGAGGAGGACCTCCCGCTGCTGAGCGCCGACGAGATCCTCTCGGCGTACGGAATCCGCCGCATCTGGTGACGAGCCGACCGGGACAGCATGAGGCGCGGATTCCGACCTCCTGTGCCTCGCGTGCCGCGATCAGCCGGTGATGTAGTGCTCGAGCTGCTCGATGATGAACTGCTGCTCGGAGATGATCGCCTTGACGAGGTCCCCGATCGAGACCAGCCCGACCAGCTTGCCGTCATCCAACACCGGGAGGTGACGCACCCGCTTCTCGGTCATCAGGGCCATGCATTCCTCGATCGTCTCGCTCAGGGTGGCCACGGGGACGCGGCGGGTCATGATGTCGCGGACCGGGGTGTCACGCGAGGAGCGCCCCTTGAGCGCGACCTTGAGGGCATATTCGCGCTCGGAGATCAGGCCCACCGGCCGCCCGGCCTCGACGACCACGAGCGAGCCGATGCCGTGCTGGGCCATCTCCTCTAAGGCATGGTAGACGCTGGCGTCGGGTGCGATGGTCCAGACCTTGTCGCCCTTCTCGTGCAGCAGCTCTCGGATCGTTCTCATGGCTCCTCCCGCAGGCTGAGGTGGCGCGTTCCAGGCGGCGCTGTCGTGCTGAATCCTTACCGAAAGGGTAGCAAACTGCTGCGCGGACGGCGGTCGAAGGTGTTGGGTGAGGGGCGGGCGTAGCGCGATCGGCGGCCCGTGATGGGCCGCCTCAGCGTCGCGCCGGGGTTATGCCCGGTCAGGCCGCCAGGGCCCGGGCCTGCCCCTTCATGCGGTCGACGATGGCGTAAACCCCGACGTGGCGGTTGGGGCTCAGGTGCTCCTCGAGATGCAGACCCTCGAAGAGTGCGTCGACGTCGAGCGCTTCGATCTCCTGCGGTGTCTTGCCGGAGAAGAGCTGAACCAGGATCGCGACCACGCCCTTGATGATCGAGGTATCGCAGTCGCCGGTATAGGTCAGGTGTCCGGGCCGCGCGGGGTCGCGGTGGGCGGCGGTGTGCACCAGGCTCATGCACTCCTTGACGCGGTTGCCCTCGACCTTATCGGCGGCGGGCATAGCCGGCAGCCGCTCGCCGAGCTCGACGAGGTACTGGTAACGCTGGTCCCAGTCGCCCAGGAGCTCGAAGGTGTCGATGATCTCCTGGATCTCGGCCGAGGTCCCCATGGTCAGACGCCGAAGGACTCGCCGCAGCCGCAGGTGTTCTTGACGTTGGGGTTGCGGAATTCGAAGCCTTGGTTGAGCAGGCTGGAGCGAACGAAGTCGACCTCCATGCCGTCGACCCGGGAGAGGCTCGCGGGGTCGACCACGACCTTGACCCCGAAGCTCTCGAAGACCTGATCCTCGGGGCCGATCTCGTCCGCGTAGTCGACCTCGTAGGCGAATCCGCTACAGCCGGACTTGCGGGTGCCGACGCGCAGGCCGACGCCGTGGCCGCGCTTCTCGATCATGCCGGCGACGTGGGAGGCCGCCGCGCTGGTGAGTGTAACTGCCATCGTTTGACTACCTCGTACGAATAGCGACTTGTGGGGACCTTGAAGAACCCCATCCCTGGGATTTTTCAAGACGCGAAGTCGATAGTGCGGTTTCGGCTTCTCTTCATCGTCAGTCGCTTGGGCACTTGACAATGGCGGCACGTCCCGGTGCCGCACGGGCACCTGGAATCTTCCAAGGTGCCCTTGCTTCACGGCGGGGACATAGCAGCCCCACCCGGGGTTTTCAAGGACGCTCAAGCCCGTGCGCGCGGCCTCAGTGGCGGTGCTCGGCCGTCTGTACGCTGGAGGCGGAGGACATGTCCATCAGCCCGCGCATCAGCTTGGCGCGCTCGCCGAGGTCCAGGGTCTCGATCAGTGCCTGCTTGTCGTCCGGCTCCAGCGGGAGATGGGCGCAGAGCAGGTTGACCAGCTCGCCGTCGCGCATCTGTTTGACGTCGTCCCAGGGGACCTCCACCCCGCGCAGGGTGGCGTAGGCCCGCAGCGAGCCGAGGAACGAATCCCGGTTCGCCAGCTTGGCCTCGTCCTCGTGATAGTCACCCGCGAAGCGCTCCCAGCCGGGGCGCACGCGCCGGTAGCCGCGGCGGCCGGCAAGCTCCTCGCGCGCCTCGAAGCGGCACACGCCGGTCAGCACCAGGACGATGCGGTCGTCGGTCGTCTCGCTGTAGGAGGTGATCCGACCGGCGCAGCCGATCCGGTGGATCTGAGGCACCTCGTCGAGCACCGTATCGGTCAGTGGCTGGATCATCCCAATCAGGTGATCGCGGGCGAGGGCGTCGCTCACCATGTTGAGATAGCGAGGCTCGAAGATGTTGAGCGGCAACTGCACGCCCGGCATCACCACCGCGCCGGGCAGCGGGAAGATCGGAAGTTCCTCGGGCAGATCCGTGAACTTCGGCATGAACGGGATACGGGGCATGGAGTCCTCCAGCGCTGGCGGTCCGCGGCGGGCCGCTCTTCGGCAAAATGGGGAGCGATGCGCAAGTTCACAGCCCCGATGTCCGCGCGCGGCGAGGGAAGGGTATGGCAACACCATCACCAGCGCCTATAACACCCCGATGTCCGCGCGCGGCGAGGGAAGGGCCGCCGAGTCCGATCGAGTCGCCGTTCCGGCCCGTTGTGATTTCGCGACGCGTTCCCATAAAAAGGGAGGGCGATTTTCCGTCACCTACCGATCTCGAAGGCTGGACGACAGAGGACATCGATGGAGCAGATCGAGTCGATCAAGGCCCGGGAGGCCAACTGCAGGAGCGCGGGGGACTATGTCGCCCTGGCAGTTGAGGCCCGAGCCCTCGATGCCGAGCTCGCCAAGGATCTGCTCGCGAAGGCGGAGGCGCTGTGCCAGATGCCCGCGGACTACCTCGGAGTCGCCGAGGCGGCCGCCGAGGCCGGGGCGACGGACTACGCGGCGGGGCTATTTGAGCAGGCGCGAGACGCCTGCCGCGAGCCCCTAGAGCTCGCCGCACTCGGCGCCAGCCTCGCGCGCACCGGGGTGGACCGCGACAAGGGTCGGGCCATGCTCGAGCAGGCCGCGGGCCAGGCGACCAATCCGGCGGAGCTGCTGAGCATCTCCGCCAGCGCCAGGGAGACCCTTGGCGACGAGGCCCTGGCGGCCGCACTGCTCGCCCAGGTGGAAGCGACGGCCAAGGGTCTCGACGACTACCTCGTGCTCGCGAATACCCTGATCGGCCAGGGCGCCGTCGAGGCCGCGCGGGATCTCTACACCAAGGCCGCGCGGCACTGTGACGATACCGACGCGACTGTGACTTACGCGAGAGGTCTGGTCGAGCTCTTTGGGGACCTGGAGGGCGCGCGCAAGTTGCTCGAAGACGCCGAGGCTGACTGCCAGTTTCCCAAGGACTTCGTGGGCCTGGCCGCGGGCTACAAGGCCCTGTTCGACGATCGGGACAAGGTGGTCGAGCTGCTGGGGCAGGCGGGCGAGGTCGCGATGGCCGGCCTGGAGCGCCTCGACGTGGGCAAGGGCTACTGGGCGCTGCTCGCCGATCAAGCAAACGCCGTCGCCGCGTTCGAGAAGGCCCTGCCGGAGGTTACCGATAAGGCCGAGCTGGTGGAGCTGGCCGGCTACCTCGCCAGCGCGGTCAAGGCCCCTGAGTCCGCACGCCGCTTCTTCGCCAAGGCCGAGGGCAAGATGACCGCGGCGGGCGAGCGCATCAAGCTCGCCGAGGCGGTGCTGCGCGACACCGGGGACAAGGGCTTTGCCTTGGAAGTCTACGGCCGCGCGGCCGACCGCCTGACCCAGCCCAACGACCTGATGGCCCTGGCCGCGAACCTGGTCGATCAGCTCGGGGACCGGGAGAAGGCGGGCGAGGTCTACCGCAAGGCCTTCGCCGCCATGGGGGACCTGGGCCAGTACACCAAGCTCCTGGACGCGGTGGGCAGCAAGCTCGCCGACCAGGCCTTCGCGCGCGAGATCCTCGACGCTGCCGGTCGCGTCGCCGCGGGGACACCGGAGCTCCTCGACCTGGCCCAGCGCGCCATGGCGACCCTCCGCGACCAGGCCCTGGTCCGCGACTTGCTCGCCAAGGCCGAGGGGCAGGTGACCTCGGTTGGTGAGATGAGGGCCGTGGTCGCGGCGGTGAAAGCGCTCTTCCCTGACGACCAGCAATGGGTCCAGACCGCCGCGGAGAAGCTCGCTCGGCGCGAGGCCAATCAGGCGAAGTACGCCGCGTTCCAGGAGCGCGAGAAGTCCGCGACCAGCGCCATCCGGCTGATCCAGCTCGCCGACGCGGTAATGGCCGAGCTGGAGGACAAGGCCTACGCACAGAAGCTGCTGGCCGACGCCGAGAAGCGTCTCGATCACGAAGGCTGGGATTTCTCCAAGGCGCGGCTGCTTGTCGCGGGCGTCGCCGGTCATTTGGGCGATAGTGAATGGGCCTCGCGGCTGCTGCGCGAGGCGGGCGAGCGGGTGCGCGGCCTCGGCAACCTGATGTTGGTGCTCGAGGCCGCTCGCTCGCTGCTCCCCGACCCGTCTGCCGCCCGCGCGCTCATTGCCGAGCTGCTCGGCGCCTGGGAGCAGGGGCTCGCGGACCAGCCCCACCGCACCGCCTACGACTACAGCAAGCTCGCCGCCCTCAAGGGTGGTCTGCTCTCCGACCAGGCTGGGGCGGCCGCCGCACTTGAGCAGGCCGAGGCCCTGGGCGGCGACCATTTTGTCTTCGCGGAGCTGGCGCGGGTGGCCGCCTCGCTGGGACTCGGTGATAAGATCGCGCCCCTGCTGGGTAAGGCTGCCGGGCAATGCATCAATGCGACCCAGGCCCGCCAGCTCGCCGAGCGCCTGCTCGCCACGGGCTGCGACCGCGAGAAGGTGCGGGCGCTCTACGCCGGCCTGCGGGGCGTCTGTCAGGGCGCGGCCGAGCGGCTCGCCTGGGCCGATGGGGTCCTCAACGTCTTCCAGGACCGGCATTGGGCGCAAGAGGTCTATCAAGGACTCGCCCAAGACCCCGAGCTGGCGGCGAAGGCCCGGCACCGGCTGCGGGTGCGGGTCGACCCCTATCGATGATTGCCGCGATCCGGCACCGGCCCCCGCGCCCCGGCCTTTGGAGGGCGAGGCCTGCCCGATTCTGCGGGCCCGGGCCCCTGCCGATCGGCGGCAGGATTGTGGAGAATCGACATCTGGTTTGTCGCCGAATCGACTGACGCTAGAGGAGTAGAGGAGCTTGCCTACCAACCCCGCCGAGATCGCCGAGCCAGCGCCCTATGCCGTCCCCAACTACCTCGAGGAGCATTACTGGTGGGCCTATGTCCACCCCAACGCCGTGCGCGTGTTCGAGCGCCAGTGGCTGGTCAACTCGATTCTGTGGGGCAACTTCCGGCGCCTGCGCGACGCCGCCCTCGACGTCCTCGGCCGGCCGATCCAGGGTCGCACCCTACAGGTGGCCTGCGTCTACGGTGATCTGACCGAGCGGCTACTGGCGCGCCATGCCCCAGATGCCCAGCTCGATGTGGTCGACATCCTGCCGGTCCAGTTGGACAACCTCGCCCGCAAGCTCGGCCCCGAGCCTGGGCTCGCGATGCGCCAGGCCGATTCGGCCGATCTTGGGATAGCGGACGGGCACTACGACCAGGTCCTCGTTTTCTTCCTGCTGCACGAGCAGCCGCTGGCGACGCGCCGCCGCACCATCGCAGAGGCCCTGCGCGTCACTCGCCCGGGCGGCCGGCTGGTCTTTGTGGACTATCACCGTCCCCATCCGGCAAACCCGATGCGCCTGGTCATGCATCCGGTGCTGCGGATGCTGGAGCCCTTCGCGCTCGACCTCTGGCGCGAGGAGATCACCGCCTGGCTCCCGCCCTGGGCACCGCCGGTTCGGGTCGAGAAGCGCACCTTCTTCGGCGGGCTTTATCAGCTCGTCGTCATCACCCGCGAACCCCAGGAGGCGGACGTCGGCTCGGGCGCCTAAGGCCCCGCGTCGCCTCGACCTGGAGCCCCGCAATCCGACATCCCCGAGGAGGTCTGTATGAGCTGGAAAGAGCAGCTTGATAAGGCAATCGCCGCCGTTCGTGAGGCGGCCGAGAGCGAGAAGGCCCGTGAGCTCGCCGCCAAGGCGAAGGCGACCACCACCGTACTGGCACGCAAGGTACGCGAAGGTGCGGTCGATGCCGCTGACGCCCTGGTCGAGGCTAATCGAGACACCTCGGCCCTCAACGTGCGCTTTCTCAACGCGCAGATCACCGTTCTCGCGCCCTCGGAAGGGATCTCGGTCACGCGCCCCGATGCCGGGACCCTGGTGGTCGCTGATGGTCAGGGAAACGGGCTGGTGATCAACGCCGCGGCCGATCCCGCCTTCGTCGCCGAGCTGATCGGCACCGTCGCCCGTCTGAGCGGCAACACCTTCGACCTCGGCCCCGAGGACGGCATCAACGTCGTCGTCACCAAGTTCTGAACGAACCCCGTTGCGCTCGGCGGTGTCGCATTGGGGCGCGCCGCCGCTGACGCCCTCGCCGAGCCGTTCAGAAGTCGTCGAACAGGTCGAAGTCTCCGCCGTCGCTCGCATCGCCAAGGTCCGGACCCTCGTCGGACTCCACCGCGAATCCGGCGCTCGGCTCGGAGGCCTGGGCGGCATCGCTCGCAAAGAGCCCGGTCAACGCGTTGGCGAGTAGCACGCCGCCTGCGACGCCGAGTGCGGTCTGGGCGGCCGAGGCCATGAAGCCACCACCGGTGTTGGAGTGCTCGGCCTTGGCCGTGGACTCAGTCCACCCAGCGCGCCTTACTGCGGCTGACGCCGGCGCCTGGCCCGCTGCCGCCCCGAACAGGCCACCGAGGAAGCCCCCGCCCGCGGCTGGGCGCTGCGCCAGGCTGCGCTCCAGCTCCTCGACGCGGTCGTTCAAGGCGCGCAGCGCCTGCTCCTGGACCAGGATCACCTGCGACATGTAGTAGGGCGCGGCCGGTTGGTGGCCGACCGCCGCGGCGATGTGCCGCTCGGCCTCGCCGTCGCGCGGCGCGGACTGCTGCTCCGCTTGGCGCAGCTTGGCGAACAGGTCGTCGATCAGGCGGCGTTCGTCAGCGTTCATGGGGCTGCCTCGGTTGGGGATGTCGCTGTGCTGGGAACATGGTGGCCTGTGACCTGCGCTTCCAGGGCGTCCTCCTTCAGATGACCTGATCTCCACCCCTTGGTCTTTTTGCGTCCGCTCAGCGAAAAGACATGACGGATCAGTGGGAAGGACGGTGGGGCGAGGATTTCGCT
>JALOTB010000169.1 GCA_025458165.1 Chromatiaceae bacterium
CAAGACGGTCGAGACCTACCGCGGCCGCATCATGCTCAAGCTCGGCGTGGACAACCTGGCCGGTCTGGTCAAGTTCGCGATCCGCGCCGGGGTCACCTCGGTGGATTGACACGACGCAGATGAAGCCGAAGGCATCGTCGGCATGTAGTCACTGAAAGGGCTTCTCAGACACCTCGGCGGTGAATGCAGTCGCGTGAGTATGACCCGGGGCCGGATCGTCTCCACGATGAGGAGGCGCTGGGCCGTCATCGCGTCGCCATGAACGCGACGGGGCGGTTGCCTATGACGACGCCAAAGCGGGGGTTCGAGTCGCGCTTGGGAAAAGCGGATCAGTTTCATGGCGCTGCTCCTTGAGCTCGTCGGCGGGTCAGAGGAGTCTGAGCATGCGGCTGCGCGACCGGCTGCAGAAGGCCGGGCAGCAAACATCAGGACGGGGCTCACGCTGTAAGGTAGTCGGATCGCCGTATCGTCACCGCCGAAGAGATCCTCACCGAGCTCCTCAATTACTTCGGCGCCCGCGGGTCGTACTTTCGCAGTGCGACCGTCAAGCTGGTGGAGCGGATGCAGGCGGACCGTTCGGTTCAGGTCCTGCCGCAGACCACGAGGGCTTTCTTGCCGGTCTTCGGCTGTACCAGGCTCGACCAGACAAGGGTTACAGCCTCACTGACTGCATCTCGATGGAGGCGATGCGACGGCAAGGGCTGAACGAGGTACTCACCAACGACGAGCACTTCAGCCAGGAGGGGGTTACCTGCCTCTTGGAGCGATCGCTCTAATCACCCCGCCCCCGGGGCACCCTGCGCCACCCGACCACCCGCTCCCGCGGCATGGACGAGCGTCGGGGCAAGGCGAGGGTCTTTCCCTGCGCCGTTAAGACGTAACCGGTAACCCAGGGGCGTCCTTCCGGGCGCATGGGACGAGCGGCGAAAATGCTGTCGTGGCAGGAACTGCGTGCGTCGCGGCCGGGCTTTGGTACGGCGAAGGCGGCCCGGTGCGTGGGCGCGGAGTCTGGGGCGGGCGCTCGCTCAGCCGTTCAGGCGGTGCAGGTCCGAGCGCAGGGGGTGGGCAGCGAAGTGGTGCTTCCAGCGCCGCGGGGTGAGCAGGTAGACCTCGCTGGCGGGATGGCGATCGATGCGCTGCAGGACATCGACCAGATAGTCGTAGGGGTCGATGTCGTGCAGGCGGCAGGTCACGATCAGGCTCTGCAGGGTGGCCACCGCCTCGGCGCCGACCTCGCTCCAGCAGAACAGCCAATTGCGGCGGCCCAGGGGTATCGGGCGCAGGGCGCGCTCGAGGTGATTGGTGTCGATCGGCACGTCGGGGTCTGAGAGGTAGACGCTCAGGGCCTCGCGCCGCTCCAGGGCGTAGTGCAACGCCTTGGTCAGCGGGTTGCTCGGCAGCAGGGCGGCGTGTGTGAGCTGCCGCTCGGCCCAGGCGAAGAAGGCCTCGACCAGGGGCTTGGCATGGGCGAGGCGATACTCGCGCTTGGCCGCGCCGGCGAGCCCCTGATCGCGGATCTCGGCCTCGATCGCATAGAGCGCGCCGATGCGCTCAAGGGCCTCGGTGACGGCCTCGGGCTCGAGGTCCTTGGCCCGCTCGAAGCCGCGGCGGGTGTGCGCCCAGCACTGGGCCAGCGCGATGCCGAGCGCCTCGGCATATTGGGCATAGACGCGGTAGCCGTCGCTGAGCAGCACCATCGCTTTGTCCACCCGCTCGCCGAGCGCCTCGCGGACATGGATGGCGGCCCGCGAGGGTCGGAAAAGAAAGACGATGTCGCCGCCTCCCCCGTCGTCGGTGTCGCCCCAGATCGGCCAGAAGTAGCCGGTCTTGAGCTGACCCTTACCCTTGCGCCCGGCCTTGATCGGGGTCTCGTCCATGGCCTTGACGCGGCAGGCGCGGATCTCCTCGAGCATGGCCGCGACGATGGGAGCGAGCAGCAGCGCCACGGCCAGCACCTGCTGGGTCAGCCACTGGCGGGTGACCGTGATACCGGCCGCGGTGAGGCGCTGGTGCTGGCGGTAGAGCGGCAGGTGGTAGAGGAACTTGTCGATGACCAGCCCGGCGAGGAAGCTCACATCGGCGCGCCCGCCCTCCAGCACCGCCGGCGGGGCGCTCGGGCAGGACAGGGCGGCGCTCTCCTTGAGCTTGACCAGGGGGCGGACGTACTTGAGCGCCACGTAGCTGCCCGGGCGCTGGGCGAGGCGATGGGTGACCTTCTCGCCGATGACCGTGTAGGCCTCCGCCGGCAGCTCGGCGAGCGCCGGGTTGGGCACCACGATGGTCTCCACCGGCACCCGCGCCGGGTCGAAGAACAGCGTCGGCTCCTCGCTCTCGGCGCGCGCACGCCGACGGCGCTGGTGGGCGGCCACGGCTTGCGCGGGCGCCGCGGCCGGCTCGGCACCGCCCAGCCCCGCGCCCAAGGCGAGCTGCTCGGGCGGGGGCGCGAGGTGGCGGCGCTCGGACTTCTCGCCAAAGAGCTGGCGCTCGAACCAGGCGAGGCGCTGCTCGAGGCGCTGAGCGTACTGCTCAAGCTCGCCAATGCGCCGGTGAAGGTTGGCGCGCTCGGCGGCCCATTCGGGCGGCGCGGTGGTGGCGAGGGCGAGCGAGGACATGGGTGGGCATTTTACCCTACCTCCTGCGAAGGTGTCGCACTCGCTTGATAGCGCAGACGCTGACGGGCCGGCTCAATGCCTTCGAGCAGGAGCTTCAGCCCCGTGACATCGAGCTCGCGGCTGGCACAGCGGCGCCAGTCACTGATGAACTGCCCCTGCTCCAGGCGCTTGGCCCACAGGCAGAAGCCGCTGCGGTCGAAATACAGCGCCTTGAGATGGGAGCCGCGGCGGTTGACGAAGACAAAGACATGCCCGGAGAGCGGGTCCTGGCCCAGGCCCCGCCGGGTCAAGGCAATGAGCCCGTCGAAGGACTTGCGCATGTCCACCGGCTGCCCGTAGAGGAACACCCGCACCCGCGCCTCGGGAAAGAACATCAGGGCCGCCGCAACCGCAGCACCAGGCCACCACCGAGGGTGAGCTCCAGCTCCCACCCGCCGGTGCGCTCGCCCGCCTCACCCGGCGGCGCGGCGAGCACCCCGAGATCGAGAAACGCGCCCGCCGTTGCCGCCGGCTGGGGACTCGCCTCGGCACGCAAGCGCTTGCGCCACAGGTAGAAGCTCGCCGTGCTCACCCCCTGCGCGGCGCAGAAGGCCGACACGCTCAACGGGCTGCGCTCGGCCCGCTCAATCAACGACTGCCACTGGGCGCGGCTGCGCCGCGCGCCCGCAAGGACTGCCGCCATGGATTGCACCCGTCGTGTTGCTGAAGAGTGCACCCCATTGTCCGTGCTGCGTGCGCGGGGGGAAGAACGCCGCTCAGTTGCCGGTTACGTTAAGACGAGCCCCATTCCGATGTCTCCTGACCGGCGTTGAACAGCCGTTCGCGCATCCGCGGTCTTTGACCGCTTTGGGGCGGGACCTGCCTGTCGGGTGATGCCCTCCGACGGATGGCAATTCGCGTGGAGCCGGCCTCAAGGCATACCAGCGCGGTGTCCGCTTTCCGGAAACGCTCCCGGCTCGTTGCTGCTCCGGCCGGCGACCGCTATGCGCGTGAACCCGCCAGCACGGTGCAGATGCCGGGGTCCGGTTTTGGCCCGGACCTGCTATGAGCGGCTCCTCGGGCGAGGGTGTCAGAAAACTGTACA
>JALOTB010000170.1:0-3664 GCA_025458165.1 Chromatiaceae bacterium
GAGCTGGTTAAAGAGGATGCCGCCCAGCGCCGAAAACAAGGTGATGTTGATCAAGAGCGGAATCGCCGCGTACCGACGGAAGCCTGGGCTGAAGATCAGCCGCAGTCCCCGGAAGGGGTAGCCGAATGCAGAAACCGGACCGCTTGACACGCCGAGGTTGCTCGATGGGTATTTAAATTGGCATTGTACGGCCTTGCGGGCCTGGCCGGAGCGACTCGAAAAGCTAAAAACAGCGGCACTACAGTTATTTGCACGAAAACTTTCTTAAATTGGTTTACAATTGGACTCGCCGCTCCTGGCTGGCTGCCGCGGGCCAAAGGGTACTCAAGGGAGACACTGATGAACGGGTTCTGGGGACGATTCAGGTCTGGGGCGCTTGTGCTCCTCGCAACGGCGGTGCTCGTTGGCGGCTGCGCGACGCAGTCCGACTATCCGGAGCTGCCGACCGCGAGCGGTGACGCACGCTACGCGACGCGCTACAAGATTGCGCCGGGGGACTCGGTACAGATCTTCGTCTGGCGCAACCCCGAGGTTTCGACGAGCGTACCCGTCCGGCCCGACGGTTTTCTCTCCGCTCCTCTGATGGAGGAAGTTCCGGCCGCCGGCAAGACCCCGGCCGAGCTCGCCCGTGACCTCGAGAAGATTCTGGCCACCTACCTGCGTGAGCCCCTGGTCACGGTGATCGTGACCGGGTTCGTCGGCATCTATCCCGAGCAGATCCGCGTGGTGGGCGAAGCGGCGAAGCCGCAGGCGCTGCTCTACCGCGATTCGATGACGCTGCTCGACGTGATGATCGCGGTCGGTGGCTTGACGAAGTTCGCGGACGGCAACAATACGACGTTGGTCCGCGTGGTTGACGGCGAGCAGAGGCAGTTCCGCCTCCGGATCGACGACCTGCTCCGGTTCGGCGACATATCGGCCAACGTCGACATGAAGCCGGGCGACATCCTGATCGTTCCCGAGGGATGGTTCTGATGGTCTGCCGGGTGCGTGTCAGATGCACGAGCTAGTCGTACAGCTGCTGCGGTACGCCAGGGAAACCTGGCGTTTCCGCTGGTGGATGCTCGGGATCTCATGGGCTGTCGCCGTCATCGGATGGGCAGTCGTGGCCCGGCTGCCCGATCAGTACGAGGCGTCCGCGCGCGTCTACGTCGACACGCAGTCGGTTCTCGCGCCGATGCTGCGCGGCATCGCGATCCAGACGGATTCGGCCGAGCGGCGCGTGCTACTCATGACGCGCACGCTGTTGTCGCAGCCGAACATGGAAAAGCTGCTGCGAATGACGGACCTGGATCTGCAGGCGAAGACGCCGGAGCAGCAGGAGGCGTTGATCGAGGGCCTTCGCAAGAAGATTGGCCTGAGTGCTGCTCGGGGCGAGAACCTCTATACGATCAGCTACGAGCACCGCTCGGGCGAGATGGCGAAGCTCGTCGTGAAGTCCCTGCTGACCATATTCATGGAGAGCAACCTCGGCGAGGTGCGAAAGGAGCAGGACTCGGCGAGCCAGTTCGTCGAGCAGCAGGTCCAGGACTACGAACGGCGCATGTCGGAGGCCGAGGAGCGCATGACGCGCTTCAAGCAGGAGAATCTCGGGTATCTGCCGGGAGAGAGCGGCGGCTACTACGACAATCTCCGCCAGATGAAAGAACGGCTGGCCGGCGCGGAGCTGGAGCTCAAGGTCGAGCAGGACCGCGTCGAGGTGCTGCGCAAGCAGCTCAGCGGCGAGACCCCGAGCTTCGGAATCGCCCCGACACCCATGGAGGTGACGGCCAACACGCAGGAGATCGACCGGCGGATCGAGCTCAACCAGGTCAGGCTTGACGAGCTGCTGCTGCGCTACACGGACAAGCACCCGGACGTGGTCTCGCTGCGCCGGGCGATCAGCGACCTGAAGGCCGATCGGAAGACGCTGCTTTCGCGGGCCCAGCAGGGCGCGACTGACCCGCAGTCCCCGGGCTACGACGTGAACGCGAATCCGGTCTACCAGCAGATGCGCATCGCGCTGTCGCACGCCGAAGCGGAGATTGGTGCCAAGCAGGCGGTCGTGACCGAGTACCGCGAGCGCATCAAGGGGCTGGAGGGCGCGGTCGACCGCGTGCTCCGAGTGGAGGCGGAGCAGGCGCAGCTCAACCGCGACTACCAGGTGTTGAAGAAGAACTACGACGAGCTGGTGGCCCGGCTGGAGTCAGCGCGTCTTGCGCGCAAGGCGGACACGCGCTCGGAATCGGTCCGCTTCCGGGTCATCGATCCGCCAAGGGTTCCGGCGAAACCGTCGGCACCAAACAGGCTGCTGCTCAGCAGCGGCGTGCTGCTCGCCGCCCTGCTGCTCGGTACCGCCGTCGCCTTCCTGTTCGGGCAGCTGCGTCCGACCTTCGCCGAGCGCAAGCTATTGAACGAGATGACAGGCCTCCCGGTCCTGGGCAGTATCGACATGGTCTGGACGCCGAGCCAGCGTCGCGCCCGACAGATGCGAAACCTGAGCTTCCTCGTGTCGATCTTCGGACTGGTCGCCGTCTACGGACTCGTGATGGCGGTTTATTTGGTGGGCGGCGACGTTCTCACCAGGATCACGAGCGGAATGGGGCTTTCGTGACATGAGCATCATCGAGAAGGCCATCGACCGGCTCGTGAGCGAGGACGAGGCAACGAAGCGTCAGCCGGTCGGCGAACAGAGGATCCCTGCAACCCCTGCGCCGGCCGCCGCGAGCCCCGAGCCGACCCAGTCGCCTTCGCCGCGGATCGCGGCGAGTGGCGAGGCGCCAAGTCCAGTTCGACCCGCGAGCTCGACGCAAGCGGCGAAGCCCGCTCCGCAGGCGGTGGAAGCCGTCGACGATTCGATGGTGCGGACCCAGGGCGGCGATGAGCCGGACTTCCTGGCGATTCACGGCCTGGGCCTTGAGGGGTTCATCTCGCCACAGACCGAGCGCAGCCGGACTGCCGAAGAGTTCCGAATGATCAAGCGGCCTCTGCTGCAGAAGGCCTTCGCCGAACCCAGGGAGGTGGGCGAGCACCTGAATCTCATTGCGGTGACGAGCTCGGTCGCGGGCGAGGGCAAGACCTTCACTTCGCTCAACCTGGCGATATCGATCGCCATGGAGCTCGACCGCACGGTCCTGCTCGTGGACGCGGATCTTGCAAATCCTGGCCTGTCCCGCCTCCTCAAGGCCCAGAATCGGCGAGGGCTGACCGAGCGTCTCCTCGACGACTCGGTCGACCTTAAGGACCTCCTGGTGCGCACCGACGTGCCCAAGCTCACCTTGCTGCCTGCCGGCCGGCGTCATCGCCGTTCGACCGAGCTTCTGGCCAGCAATACCATGAAAGGGTTGCTCGAAGAGCTGGCGACGAGGTACCCCGATCGGGTGGTGCTGTTCGACTCGCCGCCCCTGCTTGCGACCAGCGAGGCCAGCGTGCTCGCCGAGCAGGCGGGGCAGATTTGCCTCGTGGTCGAGTCGGCGACGACGCCGCAGTTCCTGGTGAAGGAGGCCTTGGGGCTGATCCGGCACCAGGATCGCGTGTCGCTCGTGCTGAACAAGACCCGTAACGACCCGCAGTCCGGCGGGCGCGGGTACTACTATGGCTATCGCTACGGATATGGATACGGGCGCGAGTACGGGGACGGGAAAGAAGATGCGGCCGCCTGAGTCCCGGCGCGGCCGGCGGCCAC
>JALOTB010000170.1:3669-4705 GCA_025458165.1 Chromatiaceae bacterium
CGGGAGGTGGCGGGCTCGCCGGTCCAGCCTTTGGCGCAGGGTCCAGCGGCTTCGGTGGTGGAAGTCCCATCGACCGGGCGTTCGGGCTCGGGGTCATCGGCGCGGCGCCGGATGGGGAGGCGGGCGCCCGCGAGGGCGGCTGGACCTTCACGTCGGGTGTGGCGCTGTCCGCGACCTACTCCGACAACGCTGACCTCGCCAGTGCCGGCACGGACAAGCAGGAAGAGCTCTTCCTGCAGGTGTTGCCCTATTTCACCCTGACGGGTGAGGGCGCGAGGGTGCGGGCGCAGGGCTACTACGCCCCGGCGCTCTACACCGGCACGATCGGTGACACGCCGGCGAACATCGACAATTTCCTGAGTTTCAACGGCACGGTGGAGGTGACGCCGGACACTTTCTTCGTTGACGGATTCGCTACCGCCTCCGTGGTAAACCAGAACGCCAGCGGCCGAAGCGGCGGGATCCCCACCACCTCGTACCTCTACAACTCCGACGATCTGACCCAGGCCTTCGGCATCGGCGTGTCGCCCTACGTGCGGCATCGACTCGGCAGTTCGGCGGATTTCCTCGCACGGGCAACCGTCAGCACGACCAACTTCGCGGATTCATCCGCCAACAATTCGGTCAACGCCGCGTTCACGGCCGGATTCACCAGCGGAACGAGCTTCCAGCGCCTGCCCTGGAGTGTCACCTACAGCCTGAGCAGGATCGAGTTCAACGAAGCTTCGGCCACGTCTGACGACTCGAACACCTACCAGGAGATCATCGGCCGCACGTCCTACGTGATCTCGCCTGTCTGGCGGATCGACGGGTCGCTGGGCTACGTGGACAACGACTATCAGACGACGAGCGGCAACACCTCGGGTGGCACGTGGTCCCTGGGCGGTACCTGGACCCCGAATCCCCGGATCGCCCTCAGTCTCGGTTATGGCGGGCAACCCTACGGTGAGAACTGGTACCTGAACTCCCGGTATGCCCACAAGAGAGTGAGCTGGTTCGCCAACTACTCGAGCCAGCTGACGACCGTTCAGCAGGA
>JALOTB010000095.1 GCA_025458165.1 Chromatiaceae bacterium
ACATCCGTGTATCTAGGCGTTTGTGCCCTCACACCCCGCCAGCCCGCGCCAATGCGAGGGCGCGACCGAAAATGTGCCTTGAAACTGTCAAACTCGGGTTAGAGGCCTGTTGGCCTGTCGCGTCACCGGTCCGCCCGCGGGCGTCGTCGTCCGCAGCACATCCACCGCTCACCATACCGCCGCCCAGTACGGTGAGCGGTGAAGAGCGTCACAGGTGTTGGTTCGGCCGTTTGCGGCCGCCGGGGCCGCGCAAAGGCGGGAGGTGCTTTCGCCCTAGCCAGCGCCTCCGAGCGATCCTGCCCAACCCTCCGCCCGGCCGAGAACGCGTCCGTCGGGTGTGACCACCAGCTCGACGAGCGCCGGCGTGGTGTAGGCGCGGCCGAAGAGGGATCCCAGTATCGGCGCTATTTGCGGGCTCATGTTGGGGAAGCGGGCGGGATTGAGCGTCAGTTGGAGTTGTTCCGCGTCCACCATGGCTCAGCCGACCCACCCCTGCCGCATGAGGTTCTCCAAATCCCGCCGGGAGAGCACGGCAGCGCAGTCGCGCCAAGCGTTGTCACTCAGCTTGATGGTGTCGTTGTAGCGCAGGTCGAAGCCCGTCGCCCGCCGGCGCTCCTCGATGTACTGATCCATCCGCTCGCCCAGCGTCTCGATGTCATCGATCCAGTCATCCCGGATGGTGTCGGGGAGCGCGCCGAACAGGTCGTAGCGGTTGCGCATGCGCTCGGACAGACGCTGGTAGACGGTCTCGTCCACCGTCCCCTGGTGGACCAGGTTGAGCATATCCACCGAGGAGCGCGCCTGCCCGAAGCGCTTGATACGACCGATGCGCTGCTCGAGTCGGGTCGGATTCCACGGCAGGTCGACGTTGATCAGGGTGCCCAGTGTCTGGAGATTGAGTCCCTCACAGGCGGCGTCAGTCGCCACCATGAGGCGAACGTCACGGTCGGCCACCATGCGCTTGAGCGCCTCGCGAGCGATGCCCACCGCCTGGCCATCACGGTAGAGGCGGCTGCGGTCGGCCCCGGCGTAGAGACCGATCAGCTCCGCCGGCCGCTCGGCGGCCAGTGCATCCGCCACCCAGCGGGCCGTGTCGTAATACTGGCTGAAGATGATGCAGCCGAGATCCTGCCAGCCCTCGTCGTTCAGGAAGTAGCGGATGGCTTGCAGCTTGGGGTCGTCGCTTATCGCATCGAGGGCGGCGAGCAGTGCGAGCAGCGCGGAGCGCTCCGCCTCGGTCTCGAGATCCAGGGTCAGCTCCTCATCCTCGGTGTCGACCTGGACTTGGCGCCCTTCGAGCAAGGTGTTCGCCGTGTGGATGGCCGCGACCGAGCTGGAGCACACCCGCTGCTCCATCAGGGTCTTCATGAAGCCACCACCCCGACCGCGCATGGCGAGCAGTTGCCCGAACCCCCGCGCCTCCTGATAGGCACGGTCGAAGTCGGGGGTGGTGCGCAGGGCGAGTGCCTCAAACAGGGCGTTGTACCGATGCGGGTCCTTGACGAGGTCGGGCTGCGGATGAAGGTTGACGCCGATCCGCTCGAGCAGCCCACGATCTTCTAGCGTCGCGCGCTTGCGCAGCACGACGTGGCGGACCAGCGGGTTCTCGCGCTGGAAGAAGGAGGCCCCATCGATCACGCGCAGGAGCTCCGTCTCCAGATCCTCACGCAGATCTGGCGGCAGATCGGTCAGGGCACCGGCGAGATGCGTCTTGCGCGGGAGCCCCAACTCCTCGCGCAGGTTGCGGAACAGTCGGCGCGCGTTGGGCTCGTTGGTGGACTCCATGGTCGGCAGCGGCGAGCGCAGCAATTGCCAGGCGTAACCGACATCCTCCACGCGCTCGGTCCCGCTCAGGATAGGAAGCACGCGCCCTGGGTTGTGCCAGAGGCCGAGCTCGTTGCCGAGCACGAACCCGGTACTGCCGCGGTGCAGCACCCGTATCAGGTCCCAGAGGTCCTCACGCCGGGTCTGAATGGGTGTGGCGGTGCCGAGCAGCACGTGCTCGGCACGATTGGCGACGGCGTGCATGAAGGCAAGCAGCTCATTCGGCTCCCCGGCCTTCTGACCATAGCCTTGCCGCGAGCGCGCCTTGTGCGCCTCGTCTAGGATGACCAGGTCGAAGGTCAGGCTAGTGAGATGCTCCTTTTCCTTGGAGGGCTGCACCATCAGCCCGGTGGAGATGATCCCGATGCGCAAGGGACAGCGCGCGATGTTCTCCGGTCCGCTCGGCGAAATCGCCCGCTCCTCGGGATCGAGCCACACCTTGCGGCTGGAGTGCCAGCGGGCACAGGGGATGCCGAGCTTGTCGATCATCTCCGTCTGCCACTGCTCGCAGAGCGTCGCCGGGGCGAAGATCACCACCGGCTTGCGCCGCCGTCCGGTCTTCTCAACGAGCAAGCACAAGGTCAGCGCCGCGGTGCCGAGCGCGAGTGTCTTGCCGAGCCCCACCTCGTCGGCCAGCAGCAACCGGACCTGGCCGTGGTCGTTGTAGTGGCGGAGGCACTCCGTGACGAATCCCTGCTGCCAGGGCTGGAGCGCCATGCCCTCCCGGTACAAGGGGGACTCGATCAGCGCGGCGGGCGCCAGCGTCTCCTCGGTCTCGATGTCCGGCAGCAGCACCTCGTAGCGTCGGCTGCGGCGGCGGACCTCCCGACAGACTGCCTCCGGCAGCGGGCGGGCGGCATTCCACAGGTACTCGAACTCCGCCTGGATCCAGGCGACACCCTCCGGCGAGTCGTCTTCCCACAGGATCTCGTAGTGGCGCTGCCAGCCGTGGCGGGTCTCGTTCATCGAGCCGATGAAGCCGACCTTGCGCCCATCAGCCCGTTCGATGACCCCGGCCTTCCCGTGGACGAAGCCGCAGACGCTATCGGGCGCAACGCGGATCACCTGGCCCCTCTTGGTGAGGAAGGCGTCCAGACGCTGGTAGCGCTCCCGGTTGAGCAGGGACTCGGCCTCGATGGAGCGCTCGTTCCACCGCCCGAGCATTCGCGCCTCGCGCAGTTGGGCGACCTTCAGGTCCTCGGGGGAGAGATCGACGTTGCAAACGATGCGCACGTCGGGGATCGCCTCCAACCACTCGTGGGCGATCTCGAAGAGCGAGCTGGTGAAATAGCCGGCGATGCGGCGGTAGCTGCGCGCGCCCTGGAGCTGCTCAGCCAGAAAGCTCTCGTCGAGCGGATTTGTGCGCGAAGAGAAGCGGCGAATGGTCACGGCCGGAGTGCGGCATTCCTCTTGACTACGGCCACGTCCGCCGCCACCGGCTGGACATCAGAATTCACTGCTACGCCGCGTCGGCAACCACCCGTTCAATCTGTAGGGGGTAGATCCCGCTCTTTTGTGCATCCAGGATGGTGATCTCACCGATACCCTCGGCCGTGTAGCCGACGTTCACATTCCAGCTAACAGACTCATCGCGCAGGATCTCGCCCTTCGAGAGCTCGATGAAGAGGGTGTCATCCTCTTCGTAGTAGACGATCTTCATGTCTTGTCCCGCTCTTTCCAGTTGATCATTACGGTCTTCACGATGATCGCCTGCCCAATGGCGATTGCCGCGCAGACCAGATTGTCTTGCCTCGATTCGAAATGGTGCAAGATCCAACCATGTGATCCCTCTTTCGCGCGGTACTCTCCCTCTTCGATCAGTCGTTTGACCTCCGCCAATGTCACTTTCCGCTTTGCCATCGATTCGATGGCATGGTTTGTCAACCAGACCTTCTTTCCGAAACGCTGGCTCTCGAATGTCTCGCTCATAGCAGGCGTTGAAGGCGTGCCTGGGCGGCTTGGTTGCATTCTGCCTGAATCATTTTCATTGTAACCGCTGGTGGCGGATGCGGCTGGCGATGGCCTCGGCGGCGCGGCGCACCTCCGCGGCCCGGGACTTGGCGGCGAGGAAGTCGGCCATGTCCATCAGCACCGGACGCTTGGCGAGGTAGTCCACCACGGCGTCACGGAGGTTGGCCATCACCACCTCGGGGTCCTTCTCCGCCATGAACTCCTGGATGGCGACGATTAGCGCACCGAGCGGGGTCGGGCCGATCTCGGTGCGGTCGGTGAGGTCGCGCGGCTTGAGCTCGGTGACGGTCTTGAGACGTGCCGCGTTGGGCTTGATGCTCGCCATCACCGCCGCGTAGTCCCGCACGCGGAAGGCCTTGGCGAAGTTCTGGTAGTTGTCGAGCTTGGAGGCGCCCGTGGTCTCCATGTCGAGCATGCGCAGATAGAAACGCTGGATGCCACCAATGGCCGCCCAGGTCTCGCGATCGAGCCCCTCGGGGACCAACAGGCTGTTGGCGGTCTCGGCGGCCTGCTCGACGATCTCGTCGACGACGGTGGTCTCGCCCTTTCGCCGTGGGCGGAGCGCAAAGGCGGTCACGTCCTCGCCGCCGATGCTGGTGTAGCCGGTCAGCACCTTGAGCGCCGCCGCGTAGCCGGCCATCTGCAGGTCGGAGTCGTTGAAGACTGGCGAGCCCATCTTGGTCTCGGTCTCCCTGTTCAGATGGAGCATCTGCTTGATCTGCGCGTCCACCTCCCGCTTCACCTCCGGGAGGATGCGCTGCTTAAAGCCGGGACGCTCGCCCTCCGGACGCTTGCGCAGCATCAGGATCACGGTGCCCTGCACGTAGCCGCCCTTCTTCAGCTCCGAGGTGGTCTCGGTGGCGATGTACCAGGCCCCGACCACCTGCAACCCGGCCGCCCAGAAGATGCTCACCATGTCGGACCAGACCCCGGTGTCCTGGTGGGTGAACATCACACACTGCATGCCGTTGTCCGGCATGTGCTCCGTCATCGCCTTGTAGGCGTCCACCATGCCGCGGCGGAAGCCGTCGCCGGAGCCCTTGATGGCGAGATCACGACGGGAGTCCCAGGTCCATTGGTCGAAGGGTGGCGGGGGGTTCCTGCGGAGCCAGGCGATGAAGTATTCGGTGATCTCGTGGTACACCACCGCGTCGGCGTAGGGAGGGTCGGTTACAAACATATCGCTATTTGCCTTCAGAGCCTCGGCCGCAAGCGCTTCAGCGGTGCCTTGTCCGGCCACGTCGCCCCACGGAAGCTTGAAGGCGGTATCGGGGAAGTACGCGTACGAGCGCACGCCCCAGTTAAATAGCGTGTTCAGTGCCTGGTTGATGAATACGCGGTCCAGGCACATCGCCCGGCCCGAATTGGCGCTCCGAGAATGAATGCCTACTAACTTTGATAGGTAATTTAGAAGATTGGAGAAACATAATGCGCCCCATGGCTCTCGACGCATATGCTTCCATAATGTGGAGAGCAGGAGAAGCTGCCTTGGCGAAAAGAGCTGATGCCAATATGTCCAGCCACGCTCGCGCTTGAGTCGCGCGGTCTCGTCGCCAAGCTCAATCGCCATATCCGGCACAAGCCCTTGCTCCTGCCAGCGTGCCAGATTCTCGTCTACAAACGTGTTGACCTTGTGCTCGCGTTCCAGATCCTCTTCGGAGACTGCGGCGAAATAGGTTTGTTGTCGTGTGGTGCGCAATGACTCCCTGGTGATCCACTGAATGCAATACAGCCGTTCTTGAAAGACATCTTCTGGGCGCGGCTTGAACTCTCGCACTTCCCAGTGCCGGAGATTATTTACCGTATTGCCATCGATGTCGCGATAGTCGCCCCGGAGGGTTTTGATCGACGTGCGATGCGTCTTGCCGTCAAGCTGATAAACTAGATTACCGTCGCGGACGGTTCCCTGCTCTGCGGCAATCATCTCGGCGGCGGAGACGCCGGTTAGGATTTGGATGTCGAAGCGCTTGTTTGAAGGGTCCGGAACCAGCTTTGCGACAACGCTGCTCGTCTTGGAAATCACCCAGCTCGGCGCCATCGGCACCATCCAGCCGGTCTCCGGGCAGCGCGTCTCCAGGCAATAGAGATACGCCTTGGCCCGGTTGCCCTGGCTGTCGTGCTCGATGCCCAATGCGGTGATTTCCCGGTCCACCGCCTCCGCGACCTCCCGCTGCGCGGTTGAGGTCCGAGGCGTAGACGTCGCACCCCAGCCGGGCGGCCTCGAAGGGGATCGAGCCACCGCCGCAGAAGGTATCGCCGACCCGCGGCCGGTGGCCGAAGCGCAGGATGCCGAGCTGCTCGACCAACGCCTGGTGCGAGTGGGTCTCGATGCGCAGATGCCCCAGGTGGGCGTTCACGGCGGGCCAGACCGGCGCGTAGAGGGCGGTCTGATCCATCTCCTCCGGGCGCTTGCAGAGTCCAGCGCGGTCCTCGTACGTCGGATAGGTCGCCAAAGCCTTGGCCAGCAGATCCAGCTTGACCGCCTCGTCGATATCCCGACGCCAGCGGATGGCGAGACCCGGGTAGTCGTCAATCTCCAGCGGAAACTGCGACCCTTCGATCTCCGCCGCATCCTCGGCATCGCCCTTGAACGAGGCCGTAAAGTAGCTCCAGGGATCCGCCAGCTCGATGCGACGAGCGATCTCCGGCGGGCTGATCTTGGGCTCGCGGCGCGCCAGACCGCCCTCGTCGAAGGCCATGAGCTTCTCGAAGATCTCCAGGTCCTTCTCGGCGTCGTCGGTCTGCGGCAGCAGGCTCCCCAATACGATGGCGCGCACCAGGATCAGCGGCTTGCGGCCCTTCCAGTAGGAGCCCAGCGCCGTCAGCGTCTGTCCCGCCCCCGCCTTGCGCTCCCGCTGCGCCTCGAACGAGACCTTCTGCGCCGGGAACACCGCCTCGATCAGCGCCGGGGCGTCCTTGAGGGCGAAGGGTTGGAGCTTGGGCGCCGCCGCGGGCTGATTGGCGACTCCACTTGATACGCTTTGTCGTATCTCGCTCATTCGCCCAGGCCGGTCAGCATGGACTGAATGGCATATTCCAGCGGAGTCAGATGCTGCTCGACCACTTGCCGCACCGTTTGTGGATCGATCTCACCGAGATATTGATGCACCAGGATGTTTCGGAAGCCGCTGATTTGTTTCCAGGGAATCCCCGGATGCTGCTGTTTCAACTCCTCTGGAAGATGCTGGGTCGCCTCGGAGAGGGTCTGCAGGTTGCGCAAGGGGGCGTCGTACAGCACCTCGTCCTGCATCAGATCGCCGCGTGCCTGTATCCGACGGATCTTGCCGATGGTATCCAGGATATGGCTTGCATAGGGTTGCCACTGCTTGGTCACAGGTCGACGGCCTCCGCAAGCACAAACGGACGAAGGTGCCGGTTAAGCTCATGCTCTGGGATCAGATCCACGCGGTGCCCGGTGATCTCCTCCAATCGTTCCGCCAATGGCAACCGCTGGGTAAACAGGTCATAACCCGCGGGAAGGTCGACCAGAAAGTCGATATCGCTGGCGGCGGTTTCCTCGCCGCGCGCCACCGAGCCGAACACCCGAATTCGCCGAGCGCCAAATTGCTTCCCTGCCGCAGCAATCAAGGCACGCTTCGCATGCAATGTTTCGAGTAGCACTGTGAGGATCTCCAGGTTGTCCCATTGGCGGCTATCGGTCGGCCAAGACTTGTCTACCGCTCCGGCGGCCGCTGACGAATCCAGTCCTCCAGGGGCAGGTCCGGAAACCGGCGGAAGTGCCGGAGGTTGCCCGTTGCCAGCTCCGCGCCGCGGGCTATGGCGATGGCCGCGATCATCAGGTCGGCATCGGCCAGCGTCTCGCCGGCACTGCGCAGGGCGGCCTTGTGCTGGCCGAACTGCCGGGCCGCCGGTCGATCGATCCCGACGATCTCGACCGTGCTCAACAGGTCCGCGACCAGCGCGCGGGCCCGTTCGGGGTCCGCGGACTTGGCGGCCCCGTATTCCAGCTCGCAGGCCGTGATCCAGGTGGTGACGACCCGTGCGCTGGTGTACCGACGCCACTGCAGTACCCGCGGGTTGCCCCGCAGGATCTCGATGCAGACGTCTGTGTCGAGCACCTTCACAGATCGACCTCGCGGCCCTCGGTGCGTGCGTCGTAGATGTCCGAGACCAGGGCATCCAGCGCCGCATCGCCGCCGGGCCAGCGGCCACCCAACCGCTCCCAGGCGACGAGCTGCGCGTCGCGCTCCGCCTCGGCGATGCTCGCGGGCACTGCGCCGGCACCGGAGGCAAGGGCCTGCTCCAGCAGCAGGATCGCCTCGCGGTTGAGGCTGCGTTGATCTAGGGCGGCGCGGCTACGCAGCCGCTCCATCAAGGGGGTGGGAATATCTTTCAGGGTGAGGGATGGCATGGGATCGACCCCGCTGATCGGCTTGGTTGCAACCATATTGGTTGCGAGGGTACGGCAGGTCAACCCCGATTCCCCGCCGGCGGCGTCAATCCTCAAATAGCGGCAGCGTGATCTGTCGTCCCGACCCCTTGCTCTCCCCCAGACTACGGGGTCTGCGCAGCTCATTCTGCGCCTGGTCGCCAAGGGCGTAACGCAATGCGACCCGCCAGCCATTGTCCCCGTCGCCGATGCCGCCAGCAGCCATGGCGGTCATGCCGAACAGCCACCAGCGCTCCTCCGGGCGCAAGGCGAGCCAGTTGCGCACGGCGAGGCCGATCTTCTCGGGGTCCAGGCGCTCGACAGCCCAAGCGAGCACGCAGAGCTCCTTGCCGAGGAGTCGATCGACGGGATTGTCGCCGACCTTCCAGGCCGCGTTAGCCAGGTTGTGCTCGGTAAGACGCACATTGAAAGCGCGTTGCACCTCGGCCCGGATCGCCGTCCACCGCGGGCGCTCCAGTAGCACGCGATCGATGACCTGCTCGCGGGCCGTCTCGGAGCCCATACCCAGGTGCTCGCTGATCAGCACTGGCGCTGTATTTCCGCGCGGGATGCAGACCACGAAGTGGTGGGGGTCAGAGGTCGCGGGCACGCCGAAGCCGAGCGTTCGGTGGGCATAGGTGGAAGCGGTCTCGCGGGCCTTGGGCATGTGCGAGTGTCGGCGTGTCGTCGCCTTCAATCCGGGTCCTGGATTACATCGCCGGCGCTGAGCGCGATGCCGGCGATCTCGGCGAACTCCTTGAGCGCGTAGCCGTCACCGAAGGCAATGCCGCCTTTGACCGAGACTTGTACCGCGGCCTGCTCGTCGCCCAGCGCTGAGCGGATGCCACGGATCGCCGTCTCGATGGCCGCAGCGGTCAGCTCGCGCTCGTTGAAGCGGATCTGGACCGCGCTCTCGCCCTCGCCGATCAGGATCTGCACCCCACGCAGGCGGGTGTCGGGACGTTCCTTGAAGCGTTGGATGAAACCGAACGCCTTGTCGGTGGTGTCGATCGAGACCCACTTCGTGTCGACCAGCCGCGCCGGCTTGCGCTCGTCGATGAGGACGCGGTCGTCGCCATCGGGCGGGATCTGAATCTTGGCGCTCTTCTCCACCTCGCCGGCCTTGGCGGCGATGAGGATGGTGCCTCCTTTGGCCGGGACCTCGAAGGGTTGGGTGTAGAAGGGGCCCTCTTTGGGATTGGTGCCGTCGAGGGTGTAGCGCATCTCGGCGGCCGGGGTGCAGCGCAGCTCGACCTTGCGGCTGTCGGCGATCTTGTGCAGCTCGTGGCGGATCGTCAGGTCCGCGGTCCAACGGGTCGGTGTGCCGGTCTCGAATCTGCCGCTGCTGTCGACGGCGATGAAATAGAGCGTCGCCTCGGTGGTGCGGTAATCCTCGAGATCTTGGACTTGCTCGTCCTGCTCCGAGACCTCCGACGTCTTGAGGACATAGACGCGCGGGCTGTCCCCAGCATTTCGCGGCGTGAGCGAGAGACTCGTCTCGCCAGTCTCGCGGTTGGTGAGGAGCACGATGACGTTGACCGAGGTCTTCTCCGCCGGGAAGGGACCCTTCTCGATGTGTCCCTCCGGGGTCAGACGCCAGCGGCCCTGCTTCAGGGCCTCGTCGCGCAGCATGTCCAGACCGCGCGCCCCCGGCATCCACGGCCAGGTAGGATCAGTCTTGGCGCGCATGACCAGATCGCGCCAGGGCACGCGGCGGTCCTTGGCGGGCCACAGGTAGGTCTCGGCCATGGCCCAGTAGGCGGGCAGCTCATCGATCATGTCCAGGGCGAGCTTGTTGTCGCAGCGGGCGCTGGCGAGCAGCCGCTCGATCTGCGCCTCGGCGGAATGCTCGCCCTCGCCAAAGGAAAGCCCGTTGTCGATAGTGGCCATCACCAGCTCGCCGTCGCCGCCGGGGAAGAAAAGCCGGTTGTAGGCGCCAGAGACCGCCTTGGTGAAGCGCTCGGAGAGCTCCTCGAGTTTGTCGCGGGCCTCCTCGTAGAGGGTGTCGCCGGGCTTGAGCTTGTCGAAGATCCGCTCGACGGCATACAGCTCACGCAGTCGGATCTCCACCTCGTTGGCCAGGTGGCTGTCGTGCCCCGACAGGACCAGGATGTTGTTCTTCTCCTGCTGGAACTCGAAAAAGCCGCGGATCGCCTCCGGCGGTGTGCGGCCGTCGGGCTGGACCACCAGCAGGACCCGAGACCCTGCGAGCCGCACGTCGTCCAGCCGCGGCATGATCTGGACCTCCTGGTAGGCGGCCTTCGACTTGCTCTGGGCCTGGAACAGGCCGGTGAGGCGATTGATCATCGCCTGCTCGAGCTTCGGCAGCGGGATCTGGCGGGCATCGCGCTCGATGCGCCGCCCGAGGTTCTCGGTCTCCTTGAAGTAGAAGGACTCCCCCTCCCGGTGCAGATACCAGGCGCGGTCGCGCAGCCGGTCGAGCCCGGCGAGGAACTCGTCGGACTTACGGTAGGGGGCAACCAGATACTCGATGATCTCGGGCTGGGTGAGGCCCGTGTGGGCGCCGACGGCGCGGGAGAGCGAGGCAGAGAGCACGAGCTTGGCGACCTGGGTGGCCGCGTCGCTGCCAAGATCCCCGTCGATCTCCTCGGCGCGGGCGTTGCCATGGTCGGCGATGTCGTTGACGACGGCTGGGAGCAGCGCGGGATTGACGCGCTGGATCTCGTCACGCACCTCGGGGTCGTTGAGGTCGAGATGCTGGGTGCCGATGAGGAAGACGTCGTTGGCCTCCCGGTTCCAGACGCTGCGCAGCAGACGGGCGGTGAACTGCATCAGGCCGCGGGTCTGCCGGAACCCTTCGTTCTCCTTGAACAGCGCCACCAGGTTCTTAAACGAGGGATGGAAGGGGTAGGTCTCGCGAACCTCCTCAGCGACCTGCTCCATGGCCCGCGCGGTGATGTAGCCGCCGTCCTCGGCCGCTCGGACCTGCTCGGCGAAGGCCTCCGCGACCGAGTCGATCAGGTGCTCACCCGGCAGCGCGGTGAACAGGCGCTTCTTCAGGATCTCGTAGATCTCGTTCCCGGCGAGCTGCACCGGCGTGATGATCTGGGCCTGACGCCGCGACTCCTGCTGGAGGTTCGACATGATGCGGGCCAGGTCCTTGGTCTGGGCCTCGTAGCTCCCCGACAGGTTGGCAATGACCACGCAGCAACGCGGCAGCTTCATCGCCGCCGTGAGCAGGTTGCTGATGGTGTAGGTGACGAGATCGGCCAAGGACCCCCGGCCGACCGACCGCGTGTCGGCGTTGAGCAGGTACGGCGGCAACTCGTCGAGCAGGATCAGCGTCGGCTCATCGCCGATGATCTCCAGCCACTTCTTCTCATCAACACCGCGCGGACCGTCGATCCAGTAAGGGCGGATCAGGTCGGCCTTACCCAACTGCTCGGCGATCTCGCCCCAGATGTAGCGCTCGGGGTCGTTGCGGCCGTTGAAGGCGGCGATGCGCGCGGGGCCAAAATCGAGGCGCTTGGCCAGGTCGGCAGGGAGTACCTCGGCGCGCAGATGCGGGTGTTTGGCAAGCAGCCCCAGGGCGACCATGAGGTGCGTCTTGCCGCCGCCCATGGCCTGTGCGAGCTCGAAGGCGGCTTGGTCGGAGAGGCCGGCGAGCCGTAGCAGCCCCTCGCGGAACAATGCGTCCATGCCCTGGGTGACGTAGTTGCGGGTGAAGAACTCCGCACCATCCCCTTGGTCGCTGATCAGCTCGGACAGGTTTTCGATGGCCTCCGACATGCGGTAGTCGTGGACCATCGGATGGATCTTGCAGGCGTCACGAACGGTTCCGAGCACGTCTCCCCCTTCAGTCCCCTTCCGCACGCGCGCCCCCGTGCAGCGCCCGCGCCTATCCCCACCCCGCCCGATCGAGTGGGTCCACCGAAACCTTCCGGCGCAAGCCCTACTCCTGGGGCGGCATCGGCGGTGGCGCGGGCGGCACCGCCAGATGCCCTCGACACCAATCCCGAATCATCACCTCGAGCATGTTCGCCAGGCTGCGATGCTCCTGCTCGGCCGCCTGCCGAAGTGCGGCTTTAACCTCCGGCACCAGGCGCACGGTGAGAGTCTCGGTATTCGGAGCCTGCATGCGAGCGTCTTGAAGTGCTTGCTTTCGCTTGTACTACGAGGATGCTACAAGGCCTACAGATCCACAAGGAGCACAGCCACCGTGGCCAAGAACGCTGCCCAGGTGACCCGTCAGCGCGTCGGCAAGCTAGCGCATCGACCCCTACGAGATCCAACACCTGGTCGCCGGCTTGGTGGAGGCGATGGGCGATCACGTCTCCTGGATCGCGCCGCCGGGCAAGGATGCCGGCCTGGACGTGCTGGCCTGGACCGACCCGCTCGGCACCAAGCCACCGCGGATCAAGATCCAGGTCAAGCAGCGGAAGGACAACGTCGCCATTGACGAGCTGCGCTCCTTCCTGGCCCTGCTCGGCGAGGACGACGTCGGGCTCTTTGTCACCACCGGCGGCTTCACCAGGGACGCCCAGGACGCGGCGCGAACCCAAGAGAAGCGCAAGCTCACCCTGATCGACCGCAAGCGCCTGGTCGAGCTCTGGATCGAGTACATGGACCGCATCGGTCAGGAGGCGCGGCAACTGTGCCCGCTCAAGCCGATCTACTTCCTCGCCCCGCGCGACTGAACGGACGAGCGAGACTGACTCGGCGCTGCACCGCTGGGCGTGTTCTCTCCTCGTGCTCGCAGGCGTTGCCGCTCAAAACTCCCCCTCCCGCACCGGCTGCCCGCTCCCGAGCGGGACGACATGGTGCGGCATGACGGGCTCGTTTCCGCCGAGGATGCCTTCCCCCTTCTTGATCTTCATCGCCGCGACGCTGTCGAGCCCGGCCAGCTTGGCCGCACCCTCCAACGCTTGCTTGTCGGCCGCGTAGTACTCGAACCAGTGGAGCCCCGCGCTGGTGTACTGCCGCGCCGCGGGCGGCTGGTGGGGCGGGGGGCTGCCGGTGATCGCAAAGTACGAGAGGCTGCTCGTAACGTGCACGAAGCAGCGCGAGCCCGCGCGTTGGTCCCAGGCGTCGAGGCCGTGCTTGTCCACTTCGGCGGTCAGGCGCACCCGGTCCGGCTGGAACAGCAGGAGGATGTCCGAGCCACCGAACTGGAAGAAGCTGAACTCCTCCCCGTTGGCCAGCTCCGCGTCTACGTCCGGCGTCTGCGTGACCGATGAGACCTGGGCCATGCCGATGGACAGGACCGCAACCAGCCCCGCTCAACCTGATCCACAACTTCAGCCCACCTCACGCATCGAAAGGTGCCGATTTTCGGTGACCTTTCGAAGCGGCTGCTGCGCGCCCAATGCGTTCTGATAGGCGCTCCTAATCACACGACCACGGGGGCGAAGATGTCAGACCACGAGGCGAAGCGGCCGGACCCAGTTACGTCAGGACCCGGCTCGTCGACGATACCCGCCGATCAGGGCGGGCCCCAGACCCTACGGGACAGCGGCACACAGGACGCCGAGGCCGCCGCCGCGGCCGATCCGCCCGATGACCCCCTGATCAGCGCGGGCACCGCCCGAGCCCTGGCCGGTGGCATCAGCGCCATGACACTCTGGCGCTGGCGCCACGTCGGGATCATTCCGCCACCAGTCGTGATCCAGGGTCGCAACTACTGGCGCAAGCGCGCCTTCCTGGCGGCGATCGCCGCCGCGGACCAATCCCGGGGGGCGTGAGCCGTGCGCCTTAACCCGCAAACCAGGAACGGACGGGCGTCCGGACGCGGGTGGGAAGGCGGATTGGCCGAGGCCGAGCCGGGATCGCCGAACCCTCATGCGACGGCGACGAGCCCCCTGACCGCCGCGCCGCCATGGATCGGGCCGGGAGCCGCGCTGTGCGGACCCAGGGATCCAAGACCCGCCCTGGTGGCCACGCTGGAAGGCGTCATCGAGCGGGGCGGCGGCCGTTACTACGCCCTATGCCCCGTCCATGCCGACCGCTCCCCGAGCCTGACCGTCCGCACGGCCGAGGACGGGCGGGTGTTGGTGCACTGCTTTGCGGGTTGCTCCGTCGAGTCCATCCTCCACGCCCTCGGGCTCGGCTGGGAGGCCCTGTTCCCCGACGAGCGCACCCGCGATGCGCGCATCGCCATCGCCCGTCGGCTGGGCCAGCCGGCCGAGCCCGACCCCTTGGAGGTGGAGCGCTGGGTGCTGCGGATCGCGGCCGCCGACTTGAGAGCCGGCAAGCCACTCAGCGCTGAGGACCGGGCGCGGATCAAGGTCGCACGACTGCGGCTCGCGGCGGCCCGCGGGGAGACGGTGGCATGACCGGCGCAGCCGCTCCCGATCTGGACCCATTCGACCCCGACATCCTGGAGCAAGAGGCCGACGACGGGCCGCGCGAGTCCTTGCAGGAGGCCATCACCCGCCTGGCCGCCCTGCCACCCCTGCCCTACGAGCGGGTCCGCGCGGCAGAGGCCAAGCAGCTCGGCATCCGAGCCTCGATCCTCGACCGGGAGGTGGCGCTGGTGCGCAAGGCCCAGGCGGGCGGGGAGGACGAGCCTCCACCCCTGGTCGCCGAGGTTCACCCCTGGGTGGAGGCCGTCGATGGGAGCGCGCTGCTGGCGGAGATCCAGACCAACCTCACCCGTCATATGGCCCTACCGGAGGGGGCCGCCGAGGTCCTGCCGATCTGGATCCTGGGGACGTACTGCTTCGATGCGTTTCGCATCTGGCCGAAACTGCTCCTGACCAGTCCCGAGAAGCGCTGCGGCAAGAGCACCCTCTTGAGCGGGCTCCTGGCGCCGATGGTCCAGCGTGGCCTGGTCGCGAGCAGCATCAGTCCGGCGGCGGTGTACCGGGTGATCGAGGCGTGCAAGCCGACCCTGCTGCTCGATGAGGCGGATCGGTTCCTCGCCCACAACGAGGAGCTCAACGGCGTCATCAACAGCGGGCACACCCGATCCGGTGCGTTTGTCATCCGCACCGTGGGCGACGAGCACGAGCCCAGGCGGTTCTCCACCTGGGCACCCATGGCGATCGCCATGATCAAGCTGCCCCAGGGCACCCTGATCGACCGCTCCATCGTCATTCGGCTCAGGCGGCGGCTACCCGGCGAGCAGGTCGAGAAGCTGCCTCTCACCTTCGAGGACAGCTGTCTGGCCCTGCGGCGCAAGGCCAAGCGCTGGGGCGACGACCACCTGAGCGTCCTGCGCGGTGCCCAGCCCCGGCTCCCTCCGTCCGGGAACGACCGGACGCTGGACAACTGGAGCCCGCTGTTCGCCATCGCGGAGGTGGCGGGCGGGGACTGGCCGCGCGCGGTCCGCGCGGCGTTCTCGCAGATCACGGCCAGCGACGACGAGGACGACGCCATCGGGCCGACCATCCTGGCCGACATCCGCCAGGTGTTCGGCACCCGCGAGCGCATGCACTCCACCGACCTGGTGGCCGATCTCGTTGCCCTGGAGGAGCGACCCTGGCCCGAGTGGCGCCAGGGTAAGCCGCTCACCACGACCGGATTGTCCCGGCTGCTCAAGCCCTTTCGCATCAAGGCCCGTCAGCTTCGCATCGGCCCGACCAACCGCAACGGCTACGAGCGCAAGGACTTCATCGACGCGTTCGCCCGCTACCTGCCCGCTGCAACCGGGGACGACCACGACCTGCAGGGGATCTTGTGACCATGAGCACCGACCACCAGCCCCATCCCCCGAATCGACCCTCTACACCTCTACAAGAGAGCAACGGCGCGGCTTCCAGCCACATCGCAAACTCTACGCCCGCCCCGCCGGTAGAGGACGCCAGTCCCCGCGAGCCCGGCAACGGCGCGCTTTGTAGTGTTGTAGAGCTTCGCACCTGGGGGTGCGCGGCCGATGAGGACACAGGGCTCGACCTGTTGGCTGCCCTCTCCCGGATGCAGGCCGCCGGACTGGTCCTGCGGGCGGAGGGTGAGCGGCTGCACTACCGCACCCCGGTCCCGCTCACGGCGGCGCAGCTCGACTTCCTGCGAGCGCACAAGGCCGAGCTGCTGCGGCTCCTCAGCACGCCCCCGGCGATCACCCACGAGGACCAGCAGGCCGTCGAGGAAGCCATTGCCGAGCGCGCGGCGATCCGCGAGTTTGACGGCGGCGAGCCCCGCGCGGTCGCCGAGCGGGAGGCCCGGGCCGCGATGCGGGTGTACCAGTACCGCATCAGCGACCAGCCCGGGAGCTGGCTCACCCTGATCGCCCCGGGCTGCGATCTGGAGGAGGCCCGACGGATCATCACCAACCGCTTCGGTGCAGCGCGCGTACTCGATGTGGTGCCGTATCGGGCGAGGGGGCTCCGGGCGCGGTCATCGGACGAGCAGCCGGGCTCAACCGAGTGAGGACAGAACGCGGGGGCTTCGGCGGTCAGCCGCCGAAGTCGCGCCGGACCATCGAGAGGCTCCTCGGCGCCCTCGTCGTTGCGACGGCCGCGGCGGCGCCCTCGGTCGCTCGCGCGGCGCCCAACAGTGGCTTGGGCGAAAGCCCGGGTGGCCGGCGACTCGTTGGCGGGGGCTACCCTGCCTTCCCGGTCGCTCTCCGTTCGTTCCCACGAGTTCGGAAACGTCGAGGGTCCGCGCGGCTGCGTCCATGACGTTTGCTCGTAGCGCCCCGGCGGGATGGCAGGTCGCTCTGTCGAAGGGGGCATCTGCTGGCGCTTGCAAGGCACACTGACGCGGCGACGCGGGCTCCAGACCATAGCGCCCCGCGGCGTTGAGACCCAGGCCAATCGATCCGCCCGGTGCGAGCGAGACCCCACTCTGGGGCTCGACCCCCGCCGAGGAGCTGGCGGCCGTTGATCTCCGTGCCGACACGAACGACCCGGCGTCGCGACATCGGGCAGGTCGCTTGCCCGACCGGCCGACGCGCCGGCAGCAATCAGCGTGTCGAACGCCGTCAAACCGGTGCGGCAGATACCCCCCTTGTATCCACATTCCTAACTATAGTGAAACAAGACCCTTGTTTCCGCCCGTACCCTTCGGGACCGTTTCGGGCGACTGTGGGACGTCTGTTTACGCCAGCGGGTTGCAGCGCAGGGGCATATTCGCCCGTAGCGGTTTTCCTTCTCCCTTCCGCGGCTTACGGATGCATTCCGGATGGCTTGTATTCGCCCGCGGGCGGTACGGACGGGTTGTATTCGCCCGTACCCCCGAACCGGGCGCTCGCGGGGGCCTGTGTTCGCCCGCACCCGAGCACCGACACCTGTGTTCGCCCGTAGGCTTTTTTCCATTGCTCTCGGTCGGTTAGAACCCGGCCTGGGGGGAAGTGTATTCGCCCGCACCCTGCCGCCGACTGTTGTATCCGCCCGTACCTGCGGCCCTGCCGCAGCAAGCGACACCCGTGCCGCCAAGCGACCAGGCACAGTGTGGTGTTGCCAGCGGGGTGCGGAATGGTGGCGTTGGAGATCATCGAGACCGAGCGCGCCCCCGGTCGAAGTGTCCCGGCGTGACCCTTTTGACGACCAGTGCGCGGGACGATCGAGCCCGAAGGTCCGGGGGGTGACCACAGGGACACCACCAGTGCACCTGTTGTTGGGTGCCGGAGAGGACGTGTGTCGTTGGCCGCGATGTCGGCGAGTCGAGCCACCCGTTCGCGCGTGGCCCATGGCGACGCCTGGCTGCCGCAGCCGAATCCGAGCAAGCCGTGGCAGGGTATGCGGGAGCCGCCGACGGGTCATGTTTGCGCCACACGCGGTTGGCTGGTGCTGGTCTGCTCCCGGCCCAAACCGGCCGTTCATGGGAGCCGCTCCCGCGGCCGGTTAACTACCCATAGCGGACGTTCCGAGAATCGCCATCTTCATCACTGACGCCGCCGGTCTCACCCGCGCGCGGCGCCCGCTTCATTCGGTACTGGCAGGGCCAATGCATACGCATATCGCACCCAGCCCTGAGCATGCGACGCCGGATCATCCGATCTTGGCGATCGAGACTACGCGATGATCCAGACTCTGCGAGTCTGGTGCCACCTCCGCGCCTAGCGCGTCGACGTATTGTTCCACCCGCACTTGGAGGGTGCCCAAATCGGAGGCATGGATCACGCAGCGCCGCCCACCCTCGTCGATCTGCGCATTGAGCTGCAGCGTGCATCTGGATCAGCCATCAGCCGCGTGCTCCGGAATGAGCGCGTCTTGCCGACGCTCGAGCCCCATTGCGGGGCAAGCTCGCGCAGGAACCCGACCAGCTCCGGGTCGGTCGTCAGCGCGCCCACCACGGCACGCACACTTTTCTCGTCATCGGTCGGGGTCGCATCGTTGCTCATGGCATTGCCTCGTCAGGCTGGAGTCGATGTTGGAAATTGGGCCTGCGAACCACACGCGTCAGCCGGGTTAGGTTAGCCCAAGTGTTGGCGTACGCGCGACCTTGACCCGAACGGCTTGCTCCGCGCCATCCCTTTGGGATGCGGGCGCCGCCATCGGCCGAGTGG
>JALOTB010000096.1 GCA_025458165.1 Chromatiaceae bacterium
CAGCTTGTACGCAACCGAGAAGTCGTAGATCACGGCGTAGCGGAGACCTGAGAACACCGTCCGCAGCTTGCGCAGCGGGTGGTAGCCCGGCTCGCCGGTACCGAGAGACTTGTGCCTCATCCCGCCTCCATAACCCCTGCCCGAACCCGGCGCAACGATTATGGGCGGTAGATACGCCATACGGGCGGTGATGTCGCCGTCACGGTCACGCCGGCACGACCATCGACGGTGGCGGAAAGATACCGCGAGCTTTGCCTCACGTCGGTACGCTACGCCGTCGAGCAGCGGCTACTGTACCAAGGCGAACAGCCAGCGGACTACCTCGGCGCCGCCCCACCACAGCAGCACGACGCTGGCGACCGCGGCCAGGCTAGCCGCATAGCCGACTGCCAACAGGGCACCGTCCCTGAGGCGTAGGCCCCAAGCGAGCAGTACGACGGCGACGGCAGGAAGGACGTTATCGAACGAGACGGGCACCCACTCATGTCGGTCTTCACTCTAAATCCGTTGCGGGGCGGAAAATGCAAGCTGCAGCGATCACCCGAATTTGTCTTGCTCCAGCGCCGCGAGCCGCTCGCGCAGTCTGGCGAGCTCCTGCGTCTGGCTTTTCAACTGTTTAACCAGCGTCGGCAGTTGCGAGAGGGCGGCGAGCTCACGCAGAGTGTCCCGGATTGGGCGAGCCGGTGTTCCGAACACCGTGGCGCCCGCGGGTACGTCCTTGGTGACCCCCGACTGGCCGCCGACCCGCGCGCCAGCGCCAACATTGACGTGGTCGGAGATGGCCACCTGGCCGGCTACGACCGCACCAGTGCCGAGCGAGCTGCTGCCCGCCACCCCGGCCTGGCTGACCAGGATCACGTGCGCTCCGATGTCCGTGTTGTGGGCGATCTGCACGAGGTTGTCGACCTTGGTGCCGCGGCGAATCCGTGTCTCGCCGAGCGTGGCCCGATCCACGCAGCTGTTGCAGCCGATATCGACATCATCCTCGATGACCACCCGTCCAAGCTGCGGCACCTTGCGGTGGCCGCTGCCGTCCCAGTCGAAACCAAAGCCGTCTCCCCCGAGCACGGCACCGGAATGAACGATGCAGCGATCGCCCAAGTGACAGTCGCGCAGAATCGTGACATTCGGCTCGATGCGGCAGTCGCTCCCCAACGTCACGCCAGGGCCCAGGTAGCTGCCGGCGCCGATGGTGCAACGATCGCCGACCTGGACGCCGGCAGCAATCACGGCGCGGGGGCCAACGGCAACAGCCTCGCCGAGCACCGCACTGGGATCGATCACCGCGCTGTGGTGGACACCAGAGAGCGCAGGCCCTGGTGCGAAAAGCTCGGCGATGCGAAAGAAGCTCCGGCGCGGGGTGGGCGACCGAATCAGGAGCGGGCCGCTCAGGTCGGGAAACCGCTCCGGTACGAGGACTGCGCCGGCTCGGCTTTCCTGAACCGCCGCGGTCTGCTCTGGCCCTTCGGCAAAACAGAGGTCGGTGCCACTCGCCAGTTCCAGGGTGTTGACCCCGTGAATCAGCCGCGCCGCGTCGGGCGCCTGGGGAAAGACCGCGTCTGGTAGCAAGGCGTAGAGGTCGGGGAGATCAAGGACCATTGGTGAACCTATGGGCGGGCGATCGGTGGTGGCGAGCTGCTGCCACGGGTACGAAGTGTTGGTCCTTGGGGTGAGGCACGCAAGGCCTCGCGGTAGAAGCGAAAGTCTGCCCCGTCGGAAACGCCGGTCCGAAGCGCCCGTGAGGACTGTATCGAGCACGCAGGCGGACGTTGGCGCAACTGAGGCCCATGGCGGTTCTTGGCCGGGACCGCGCGCCGACCTGCCCAGCGTTGGTGTCCTCTCATGGAACTTCCTGCTCCCTCCTGCGGGAGTAAGCGGTCGATCTCAGGCCGCGCCGATGAGGGTCGCAGTCTCCCCGCCACCCTCATCGGCGGGGCGGCGAAGCGCGGGAGGTCACATCAGGCTGTCGAGTCGGCGAGCGCCGCGCACGACGCGAACCACCTCGATGCCCTCGGGCAGAAGCCGACAGAGGATCAGGTCGTTGCCGACCGCAAAGAGGTCGCCAAGCGGACGGTGGGCCGCGCCATCGAGGCCGAGGTCTCTCCTCGAGCGGCCTGATCGACAGGCCGCATGCTGAAGGGCGACGCGCAGGCATCCCCGAGTCGGGAGTCCGGCATGGAATCGAGCACGGACCTTGGCGACTCGACGAAACGAAACTCGATCGATCGGGGGCCAGGACTGCGCCAACTGTGCACGTCAGCCCTCCGTCGTTCCCTTCAAGCGCAGGACGGGCAGACGCCGCTTTCGCGCTTTGGATATCGCTTGATCCGCGGCGGCCGCGACGGCGGTTTGCTCCTCCCCGCGGCCTCTTCTACGTCCTTGCCCGACGGCTCCGCGCAATGGTAGCGTCCCCCACGCTCCAGCCGTGGTGAGCTTGTGTTTCCTATCCTTTTACGGCCCAGTGGCCGAGTCCGGTGCGGAGCGCAGAGCGACCCCGGGGCATCGGGGCAACACTCTGCACCAGGGGATCCCCCCGGCAGATTCACTTACGCTGAAACTCGTCTCGAGCGGCGCCCTGCTGCGGGGAAGCTCCCCGCGGATGGGCACACTGCAATGCGATATGGGAGTAACAGATGGACTGGCTCCGCGAGCTGCCCTGGGGGGTGTTCTGGTTCGGCTGGGGCATGCTCGCCCTGCTGGCATTCGGATCGCTGTTCGCCGTCTGGTGGGCGAAACGCAACGTCAAGGCGATTCGCGCGCAGACGCCGGTCGGCGTAAGCAATCTGGCCGAGGGCTATCGGCTCGGCTGGGGCCGGACGGTCGGCCCGGACCTAAAGGCTCCGTTGACTCGGCGTCCCTGTGTCTGGTGGAAGGCCCAAGTCTGGGAGTCAGTGCGCGAACGGGACCCCGCTGAGAAGAAATACCGCTACGTCTGGCGCGAAGTGGCGAGCGAGGAGTCCGACCGCCCAGTCCTCTTCGGTGACGAAGCGGCGGTGGCGGGAGTCTGGCCCTGGGGGGCAACCGTCATGCCCTCGGGTTGGTCGGACTGGCGCGGGCAGGAACTGCCGCCCGAGCAGCGCAGCCCGGAGCTGCGGAAGGGCGGCGCGCCCGGCCAGGGCATCCGGCACGACGTGCAGGGCACCGTCGGACCTCGGTTCCGCTACGTCGAGCAGATCATTGAACGGGACGCCCCGATCTTCGCGCTCGGCGAGGTGACGCGCGCCGATCCCGCACTATACGCCCCCGACGAGGAAGAGGAGGGCATGGCGGACGAGGATGCCGGTGGTGTCGAGCACGATGAGCACTGGCGGCCCGAGCCGAGCCGGCTGGGCGTGACCGCCACGCCGGATGCGGCGATCGCGACCGACATGGCTCGGGCGCAGTGGTCGATCTCCAAGGCGAAGGGCCAGCCGTTCCTCCTGTCGACCGAACATCCCAACGCCGTCAGCGCCGAGCAAGAGCTGGGCGCCAAGGGCGGCCTCATCATGGGCGCCCTCTTCTTGGCGCTCGCACTGTTCCTCGCCTGGGCGCGGCTCATGGGGTGAGGCACAGGGTGCGAGCCCGGCGCGAGCGGATCAGCCCGCGATCCGCGCCTCCGCCCTATCCTGTTGCATCAAACTGACCACCTTGGTGGCCCTGTTCCTCGCACGCCTAAGCCTGGACACCTTGGACCTGGTGCTCGGGCGCGGCATGGGCGCCTCACGGTGCGCCGCTGCGACTCGGGCTCGCCTCGATCCCCGGGCGTAGGCGCTTGAGCCGAGACTCCAGCACTCGCTCGATAGTTTGGGCCAGGCTCACTGACTCCCGCAGTAAGTAAGTCCTCCGGCCAGCTTTTGAGCCCCTGATCGACGGCCATGACGTACACCCACTCCCGCTGGTTGCCGCTCCAGTGGGGGTAGCCGTCTATACGGCCCCCTCCGGGGCGACGGGACCCTTCCAATGGCGCCGACGCTTCCGAAACGCGGTAGTCGCACGAGCAGCGGCCCCACCCGTCGCCTTTCCAACAGGCCATATCAGGCCATTCAAGGGCCGTGGTGGTATTCGTCCATAACGGCGAGGTAATAGCCAGCGGACGGTTAAGTTATAGCCAGAGAATTGCGAAGCATCAATCGGAAAACGGCGAGGTAACAGCCAGCCTGCGATGATTGAATCTACTGATCCGCTGGAGCCATGTCCGAGACAGTGGCGTGCAATGTCGGCGAAGTCGCACTGACAGGCACGCGACCAGACCAGACAAACCTGAATCTCAAGGAGAGCGCCAGTGGAAGCAGTCTTCGATCTCGCGGCCGGCCTGGTCAAGCAGTTCCAAAAACCAACGCTCGGCTTTTTGATAGCGGGCATGGTGATCGCTGCGTTAGGGAGCCGGCTGACCATCCCCGACGCCGTCTATAAGTTCATCGTCTTCATGCTCCTCCTCCGCATCGGTCTTGCGGGCGGCATGGAGATCCGGGAGGCAAACCTCGGCGATATGATCCTGCCGGCAGCGATTGCGGTGGCGGTGGGACTTGGGATTGTCTTGCTCGGCCGGTACACGTTGGCGCTACTGCCGGGGGTACGCAAGGAAGACGGCATCGCGACGGCCGGGCTGTTCGGCGCGGTGAGCGGCTCGACGCTCGCGGCGGGCATGGGTCTGCTGGAGGCGGAGGGCATCTTCTATGAGGGCTGGGTGCCTGCTCTTTACCCCTTCATGGACATTCCGGCGCTGGTGCTGGCCATCGTCCTGGCCAAGGTTTACCTCAGCAAGCAGGACGGACAGTCCAACGGGAAGGTGGACGTGTGGGGCATCATCAAAGAGAGCCTTCAGGGGTCGGCCCTCTCGGCGCTGCTGCTAGGGCTCGCCCTCGGTTTGTTCACGCGGCCCGAGGCGGTGTTCGAGTCCTTCTATGACCCGCTCTTCAAGGGCCTGCTGTCCGTGCTCATGCTGATCATGGGGATGGAGGCGTATGCGCGGCTCAACGAGCTGCGCAAGGTGGCGCACTGGTACGCGGTTTACGGTGTCGTCGCCCCCCTCGTGCACGGCCTGATCGCCTTTGGCCTTGGTACGATCGCACACTTCACGATGGGTTTTAGTCCGGGCGGGGTGATCCTGCTCGCCGTGATGGCCGGATCAAGCTCGGATATCTCCGGACCGCCGACGTTGAGGGCCGCCATTCCGAGTGCGAACCCCTCCACCTATGTCGGCTCGTCGACCGGCGTCGGCACACCGGTAGCCATCGCGATTGGCATCCCCCTGTATCTCGCGCTCGCGAGCGTCGTCTTCGGTATTTGAGGTTGGGTAGGCAAGTACCGCACTCCCCTACGCCTGAGCTCATGGGTACGATGTCAAAGAGTTGTCAGGTCGTGTCCCGTAAGCCGCGAGGCTGCAGGGCTGGGGCCAAATACGAGCGTTGGGGAACTGTTCTGGTTCCGGCTGCACCGGGTTAGGAGATTAGCGATGACACAGCCAGCTACTAAGGTCGTGATTGTAACTGAAGAGGTGATCCTGAACGGGGTGATCAAGATCATCGAGGACATTGGCGTACGCGGCTACACCGTGCTCTCGGCGCGCGGCAAGGGCAGCCACAACGTCCGCTCGGGAGGTCAGCCGTCAGTCACCGCCGCATTCACCAATATCAAGATCGAGGCCATCGTCTCGGATCGGGCCAAGGCCGAGCAGATCGCCGACACGATTGCGTCCAAGTACTTCGCCAACTACGCCGGCATCGTCTATCTCTCGCAGATCGAGGTGCTGCGGGGCGAGAAGTTCAAGCCGGGCTTCAGCGGCGGCGGGGCTTGACGATCCGTCATCCTGCGGCGCCATGCGAACGGTAGGTCTGCCCAACATCGCTCGCCGCCATCAGCCAGGGGCGTTGGCTGGTGAATCCTCCGGACACCGCAACGCCCGTCACCGGCCTCGGCATCGACGGGCGTACCCTGCGCCCAGGAGAGGTCTTCGTCGCAATCCCCGGGGAACGCTTCGACGGCCACGACTTCCTCGATCAGGCGCGCGCGGCGCGAGCAGCCCTCGCCATCGTGGAGCGCACTCCCTCGCCCGAGGCGCAGCATCCCGCCTTGCCGCTACTTCTGGTTCCCTCGACCCTGGCCGCCCGCCAGACCCTGGCGTGGCATTACCGCGAGGTGCTGGGCGCCGGTGGCTGTCGCAACCTGTAGAACGACGGGTTGCCGTCGATGTCCGGCGGCTGGGCCATCTGCTGGACACGGCGCGCTGGGTCGGGTGCAGCTCCCGCGCCACCTGGCTGTAACTGACGCAACGGGCGATGCGCTCAGACCTGGATCTGGCGCAAAGGGGGTGCGGCACCGGCTGACGATAACCGAATGGCTATTGTCAGTATTCCAAGAATTGATTTCTCACTATACAACCCGGCCCATAAATTGGGGGACCACGCGGGCATGATGCCGCGCACCCGGACCGGAGACCCCCATGAACACAACGCTCCACGCGCTGCTCCCCTTCCTGCGCTGGTTCCCCATGTCCGCCACAACCCTGAGGGCGGACGTGGTAGCCGGCATCACCGTCGCCCTCGTGCTGGTACCGCAGAGCATGGCCTACGCGCTGCTCGCCGGCCTGCCGGTCGTATACGGTCTGTACGCGGCGCTGCTGCCGGTCGTGGTCGGCGCGTTGTTTGGCAACTTCCACCTGTTGCACACCGGGCCGGTGGTGATGCTCTCGCTGATGTCGGCGGCGGCGATCGCGCCCTTTGCCATCGCCGGCTCTGACGAGTTCATCGCGCTCTCGATCCTGCTCGCCCTGATGGTAGGCGTGCTGCGCCTGCTCATGGGCGCTTTCAAGCTGGGCGGCATCGTCAACCTGGTGTCGCATCCGGTACTGGTGGGCTTCACCAACGCCGCCGCGCTCATCATCGGCCTGTCGCAGCTGCGCTTCATCATGAACATGCCCAATCCGGGCACCGGCAGTTTCGTCGGCGACGTCACCACGCTGCTCGAGCGGGCCGACCAGGCCTATCTGCCGGCGGTGGCCTTCGCCGGCGGCGCCGGCCTCATGTTGTGGCTGCTCACGCGTTGGCTGCCGAAGGTGCCGGCGGTGCTGCTGGCGGTGGTGTTTGGCACTGCCCTGAGCGCGGCGATCGGCTACGAGCAGGTTGCCAAGCCGACGCTGGACCGGATTGCGGATGCCGAGGTGCGCGCGATGATCGACGACTTCGCAGGCACCAACAAGCAGATCAAGCAGTTGTCCGGCGAGATCACGGCCAAGCGCACCGCCCTGCGCGAGGCCGAGGACGCGGGCGCCCCCGCCACCACGCTGGCCGCGCTGCGCTCCGAGATCCAGGTGCAGGAGGTGCGGATCGACTACCTGAAGAAGGAAAACAATGCCCGCCGCCTGGAAATCCACGCCCGGCCCCTGGTGCCGGTGCAGGACGGCGAGGGTGTCAGCTTCCACCGTCCCGACCAGCTGCCCGCCGGCGCCACCCCGCTCGCCGGCGAGTGGCGGTTCCAGAACTTCAAGGACGGCACGCTCACCCTCGCCGCCGGCGGCGCCGTGGTGGGCAAGATCCCCGAGGGGCTGCCGGCGTTCAAGCCGCCCACCCTCGACTGGAACATCATGCTCGCCCTGCTGCCGGCTGCCTTCGTCATGGCCCTGATCGGCTTCATGGAGGCCACCGCGGTGTCCAAGGCCCTGGCGGCCAAGAGCCACCAGCGCATTGACACCAACAAGGAGCTGATCGGACAGGGCCTGGCCAACATCGTCGGTGCCTTCTTCCAGAGCTACACGGTGAGCGGCTCCTTCTCGCGCTCCGCGGTGGCCGGCCGCGCCGGCGCCCGGACCGGCCTGTACGCCGTGGTCAGCGCCCTGGTGGTGCTCGTCGTGCTGCTGTATCTGACCGTCTATCTGTACCACCTGCCGCAGGCGGTGCTGGCGACGATCGTCATGATGGCCGTGTTCGGCCTGATCCGGGTGACGCCGCTCATCCATGCCTGGAAGGTGCAGCGCAGCGACGCCATCGCCGGCCTCGTCACCTTCGCCGCCACCCTCGCCTTCGCGCCCGACATCGCCAATGGCATCCTCATCGGCATGGCGCTCACCGCCGCCCTTTTCCTGCTGCGCACCATGAAGCCGCGCGCCACGCTGCTCGGGCGCAAGGCCGACGGCAGCATGGGGGGGATCGACGTCAACGCGCTGGAACCGCTGGGCAGGCATTTCATCACCATGCGTTTTGATCGCTCGCTGAACTACCTCAACGTGGCGGCCTTCGAGGACACGGTGTTGGAGGTGCTGGCGCGCTATCCCGAGGCACGCGGGATCCTGGTTATCGGCTCGGGCATCAACGAGATCGATGCCTCCGGTGTCGACAAGGTCGGTGAGGTGGCGCAGCGCCTGCAACAGCAGGGCGTGGCCCTGATGTTCAGCAGCCTAAAGGCCCAGGTCGCGGCGGTGTTCGAGCGCGCCGGCCTGATGGCCCAGCTCGGCCGGGGAAATGTGTTCCCAAGCAAGGAGCAGGCGGTGGAGGAGGCCCGCCGGCGCTTCGACTTGGTGCCGGCCTGAGCTGGCCGCGGCGGTTGGCCTCCAGGGCGAAGACTGGAAGGAGCCGCGAGATCGGCCGGTGAGCTGACAGGCCGACTCTGCCGCGTGTGTGCTGCGAGGCCGACAGGCAGCTCACCGCCGAGGTTGCCAGAGTTCGGTCGGGGCACTGCACGGTCATGCTGCCATTGCCTCTATGGAGTGAGGCTGCAACCCCTGCATCGCTGCGCTCGGACTGCCCCGGCGGCATGCCCCTGGAACCGGTGGCGGAATGAAACTGGAATCGGCGGCCGAGGGGGCAGCGAGAGCAGCGGCACGGCGGAGTGCCCCGGAGGTCTGGCTCACACTCCATCAGCGCCAAGGCTGTCCGCGCGGCCTCGGCCTGGGGTAGGAAGTCCTGGCTGTCGAAGCGCTGCCTGCGGATAGCGATGGAGGCCTCGCCGGGGCGCAGGGAGCGTCCGTCGATGCCGAGGCCTGCGATCCGCACCGACAGATCCCGGGTCTCGGAGATCCACCGGCAATCCGCACCGACAGATCCCGGGTCTCGGAGATCCACCGGCAATCCGTGACAGCGGCGACACGGGCGGGAGTCCCGAGGTCTTCAGCAAGCCTGGGGTTGATGGCTCGGAGCGATGCGAACGTTCAGACGCTGGGACGGACAGGAGGGGCTAGGAAAAGAAAGGGTAGAAGGGCCCCGGCTGGTCTGACCTCTCTCTTAGTCGAGCATCCTGCCCCACACCCGCGTCGCTGCGCTCCCCAGGGAGCGCAGGGCGGGTCGGAGGGATCAGTACCCGGCGGCCCCCCTCATCCAGGGTGCCGACGGCGGCGCGCCCCAACCCGGATAGGGCTCCCGCGCCCAAGGGGGCGTGTTGGGGTACGCAGAGGCGTTGAAGGGGCCCAGAGACCCCGGCTGCCAGGACCCGCGGGCGGGATGGGAGGGCAGAGCGGAAGGTTGCCCCGAGGCCGAAATCTCGGACAGCAGCTCTGGCGCCGTCACGAGCGGCCGCGCCCGTCGCAACTGCGGGCGATGACCGCCTGGTCGATCGAGGCGCCCTCCGCCATTGGTCGCCGCCGGTGAGGCGAGCAGGATCAGGGACAGACTCTCGGGTGTCATGGTCGTCTGCTCCGTGGTGTGCAAGCCTGACGCAAAACGCAGGAAGGGCCCCGGAAAATCGAAAGTGACAAGATATTTCTCTTCCCATACCTTTTGGTTATCACCAGAGCAGGAGGTCCGTCCCCATGCCAGGCATGCGTGTGACGTTGGGTCAGCTCAGGGCCTTCGAGGCGGTGGTGCGGCTCGGAAGCTTCTCCGGCGCCGCCAAGGAGCTGTTCGTGACCCAGCCGGCGATCTCGAAGAAGATCCGCATGCTGCAGGAGGAGGTCGGCCTGCCCCTGCTGGAGCAGGTCGGCAAGCAGATCTACCTCACCCAGGCGGGGCGCGAGCTGCTCGCGGTCTGCGCCGATTGGCTGGAGACTTGGGCCCGGTTCGAGCAGCAGATCGCCGACTTCAAGGGACTCAAGCAGGGGCGGCTGCGCATTGCGGTGGTGACCACGAGCAAGTACTTCATGCCCCGGGTGCTGGGGCCCTTCTGCGCCCGGTATCCCGGCGTGGACGTCGCCATGGAGGTGGTCAACCGGGACCGACTGCTGGAGCGCCTGTCCCGCAACGAGGATGACCTGTATGTAATGGGCGTGCCGCCCGAGGACTGGGAGATCGAGAGCGAGCCTCTGATCGAGAACCCCCTAGTGGTCATCGCTCCAGCCTCACATCCCATGTCCGGACGCCGGGATATCCCCTTCTCAGAGCTGGCGGGCGAGGTCTTCATCATGCGCGAGCAAGGGTCCGGTACCCGCATCGCGGTCGAGCGGGCTTTCCGCGAGCGCGGCATGCCTCTCCGAGTCAAGATGGAGCTCGGCAGCAACGAGGCCATCAAGCAGGCGGTAGCGGGCGGTCTGGGACTCTCCGTGCTGTCGCGCAGCTCCCTCGTAGCCCTGGGTGGGGGCGGGGCGCTCAGCGAGCTTGACGTGCGCGGCTTCCCGATCCGCCGCCACTGGTACCTGGTTCGCCCGAGGGGCAAGCAGCTCTCGGTGGTGGCGCAGGCCTTCTTGGAGTTCCTCCAAGAGCACCTCAGCCTGTTGCAGCCGGAGCCAGCGGGGGGCACCGAAGGTCCTGCAGTCCGAACGGGATGAGGATTTCCCGTTGTCCTGTTGCTGGTCGACGCTTTCGCAGACCCAAGACGTGCCTTCCACTCCTGGCAGTCAAGTTCAGATCGGCCAGCCGGGCGCGTTGCGTTGACCGGGCCCAACGCGGCCTGTCCAGGCGCCTAACAACAGCCCGCGGGCGCCCCTTTGCCCACCCAGTCAACTGATCCGAGCAGCGTGCAGTTGGCGTAGACACGACGCCACCCTCGTCAGCGCTGCAAGGTTCCCGTCGACTCCCGTGTCGAGCTGCGTCGGGGAGGGGCGCTGCGGGGACGCCTGGGTGGGGCCGCCTCGCCAGCAACCCGGCTGGTGTCCCGCGAGCGTCATCGAGGGCGGGGAGCCGGTCACGCCGGCAGCCGCCTGCGCAGGTGCTCCGCCGCCGAAGTCTGAAAGGGTAACGGTCGCAACGGCCAGACCGAGGGCGCAGAGCAAGGCAATTGACGGGCTCATCAAAGAAGTCCTCCAGGGCAATTGGAACGATCTCGCCTGGCCAGGAGGCCAGCCAGCACCGTCAGCCTGCACATTTCGAGCGTCAAATGAAAATGAACTTTTTTCCCTATATACGCGACCTCTGGGTTATACCAGTTGCGGGCGGTACCACCGCAACCATGCGCGCCGGCATTGGCCCTGCAGGGGCGTCGGGCGACAGCTCGGGGGTTCTGCACATGCCAACTACCCGTTCCATTCGCGATTCGCTCCTGGGGCGATGGCGAGAGCTCCTGCTGCGCTTGGGACCTACCGCCAGGACGACGGCCACGGCTCAAGATGCGTGCAGGCGATGCCCTGCGACGACAGGTGTCCGCGTGTACGGCGCTTCGATCTTTCGGGGCGGTGATTGGCCGACGACCTGGAGCGGTGTGAAAGACTATCAGGCAGAACCTCGCGGTGGCCGGCAGTCGACGGGCATGGCCTGCCTATCCGGTATCCGCCACACCAGAGCCGGCTGGACGAATCCCTCCGGCTCATCAACGACGGCTCCGAATTGATCAGCGAACGCCCTCTGGCGGAACCTGGGGGCAAGACCCTCGACTCCTGGTCCCGCAGATCCCAGGCGCGATGCCCACTCGGACCTCCACCTATCGCTCGGTGCGCAACGAGGCCTGATGATTTGGTCCGGTCCGCGCAAGGTAAGGGTTGGCGCGATCGCAATTCGGACATTTCGGTCACCATAAGCGACATAATCGGCAGGGCGCAGCAGGCGCCATCCTCCAACCCATTCCAAACGCCGAAGGACGCGTCATGACGAGTCTTGTCATTTCTCCCGGAGCGTTGCTGCTTCTCGCCCCCGCGCTGATGCTGGCCCTGGCCGCGGTGCCCGCGGCGGTGGCTTCTCGACATCCGCTGACCATGGGCCGGCTGGTGCAGGGCGCCGGCCTGGCGGGCCTCGCCTTCACCCTGGTCGCAGCCGTCTGGTCGACGCTGGCGGGGGCGAGCGCGCAACGCACGCTGGTCGTGCTGGGCAGCGACACGGGTCCCATCCCGCTGGCGCTCTCGGTGCTCGCCGACGGCCTGACCTTCACCATCCTTGGCCTGGTGGCCCTGGTCGTTGCCCTCATCGCCCGCTACAGCACGAACTACCTCGCCGGCGAGGACGCGCACGGCCAGTTCTTCCGGTGGCTCGCCCTGACCGCCGGCGC
>JALOTB010000097.1 GCA_025458165.1 Chromatiaceae bacterium
TTCGACCTCGGGGTGTATCTCTGCGTCTGGGGGGCGCTGGCGGGCTACGCCCTCGCGCTGCTCGCGATCGACGAGGGAGAGCTACGGGGGCCGCGGCGATGATCTGGGTCCTCGCGCTCGCCGTCTGGGTCAGCGTGACCGCCGGGGTCTACCTCACCCTGTCGCGCGACCTGGTGCGCATCGTGCTCGGGCTCGCGGTGCTGGGGAGCGCGGCCAACTTGGTGCTCTTCGCGGCCGGGCGGCTGGGCCCGGCGCAGCCTGCGGTAGTGCCGCTCGGCGAGACCCTGCTCGCCGATGCGGCCAATCCACTGCCCCAGGCCCTGGTGCTCACCGCGATCGTGATCGGCTTCGCCCTGGTCTGCTTCGCGCTGGTGCTGGTCCTGCGGCTGATCCGCGACGCCGGGACCGACGACGCGCTCGCGCTGCGTTATGCCGAGCCAGTGCCGAGCGACGCGGTCAAGCCGCCTCTGCCCGACCCGGCGAGCGAGCCGGAGTCGCCCAAATGAGCGCGCTGGTCATCAGCCCCGTGCTGGTGCCGCTCGCCACCGCGGTGCTCACCACACTCGCCGGGCGCCGGCCGGGGATCCAGCAGGTCCTGAGCTTCGCGGGCATCGCCGCCTTCCTCGCCTGCGCGCTCGCCCTGGTCGCACTCGCCGCGGCCGATCGGCCGGCGGAGGCGGCCTTCGGCGGCTGGGCCGCGCCATTCGGAATCCAGTTCCTCATCGACCGCACCGGGGCGGTGCTGGTGCTGGTCACCGCGCTGATGGGCACCGCCTCGCTCGTCTTCCTCGCCAGCGACGCCGACACCGGGCCACGCCACCCGCTGCTCCTGCCCCTGGTGCACGGGCTTCTGGCCGGGGTTGGCGGGGCCTTCGCGACCGCGGATCTCTTCAACCTCTACGTCTGGTTCGAGGTGATGCTGATCTGCGCCCTGGGGCTCTTCGCCATCGGCGGACGGCTCGATCAGCTCGACGCGACCTTCAAGTATCTGGCGCTCAACCTGCTCGGGACGCTCCTGCTGCTGATCGCCGTGGGGGCGGTCTATGCGGTGACCGGGCACCTCAACTTCGGCGCCCTGGCGCAGGCGAGCGAGGCCCTGCCGCCGGGGCTCGCGACCCTGGTGCTGGCCGCCCTGATCCTGGCCTTCCTGATCAAGGCGGGGGCCTTCCCGCTCTTCGCCTGGCTGCCGGCGAGCTATCACACGCTGCCGGCCCCGGTGCTCGCCCTCTTCGCGGGGCTCTTGACCAAGGTCGGCGTCTACGCGGTGCTGCGCACCCTGGGCGACGTCTTCGCCCCAGCCCCCGAGCTGCTGTACGAGGCGCTCGGCTGGATCGCCGCGGCGACCATGCTGGTCGGGGTGCTCGGCGCCGCCTACCACTGGGACATGCGCCGCATCCTCGCCTTCCACATCGTGAGCCAGATCGGCTACATCCTGCTCGGCGTCGCCCTGATGAGCGAGGCCGGCAACGCCGCGACCCTCTTCTACACGGTCCACCACATCGTGGTGAAGGCCAACCTGTTCCTGATCGCCGCCATCCTCTGGCGGCTCGCCGGCAGCTACGACCTGCGCCAGATCGGCGGGCTCTACGCCCTGCGGCCCTGGCTCGGGGTGCTCTTCCTGATCCCGGCCCTCTCCCTGGTCGGGGTACCGCCGCTCTCGGGCTTTTGGGCCAAGCTCCTGATCCTGGAAGAGGCGATCGCCCAGGGTCGGGTGGCCTGGACGGTGGTCGCGCTCCTCGTCAGCGTGCTCACCCTCTACTCGATGGTGAAGATCTGGATGGAGGGCTTCTGGAGCCCGCACCCCGACCCGCAGTGGCGGCTGCCGCGGGCGCGACTCTGGCCGGCCTACGCCGCGACCCTCGGGCTCGCCGCGGTGACGCTCTGGATCGGCCTCAACCCCCAGCCGCTCCTGACCTACGCGCAGGCGGCGGCCAGCACGCTCGGGGCACACTGAGATGCGCAAACCCTTCGCCGCCCTGGTGCTCCTGGTGCGCTTCCTGATTGCGCTGCTGGTCGCGGGGCTTCAGACCGTCTGGGTGATCGTGAAGACCGGGGTCGGCGCCGGCCGGCCGCCGATCGCCTTTCTGCGGGTGCGCTACGCCCCGATGAGCCCCGCGGGCGCGGCGATCCTCGGCAGCCTGGTCTCGCTGACCCCGGGGACGACGACCATCGACATCGACCTGGAGCGCCGCGAGCTCCTGCTGCACGTGCTGGACGCCTCGGACGTCGAGGGCCTGGTAGCCGGGATCCGGCGCGACTTCGAGCCGGGCCTGGTCACCCTCTTCGGAGAGCGGACGTGATCGCCGTCGCGACCCTGGTGCTCATCGTTGGCGCCCTGCTCGCGGCCCTGCTGGCCACGGTGCGCATCGTCGCTGGACCGACCAACGCCGACCGCGTGGTCGCGCTCGACATCTTCCTCGCCGCCGGGATCGCGCTCGCGATCGCCGCCTCGCTCGCGACCGGGCGGACGGTCTTCCTCGACGTTGCCATCGGACTCGCCCTGGTCGGCTTCGTCGGGACCATCGGCTGGGCCCGGCTGGTCGAGCGCTCGGCCTCCGTCGAAGTGGAGGGGCCGGAATGAGCCTGCTCGCCGCCGCCCTGCTCGGGGCCGGGACCCTGCTCCTCGTCATCGCCGCCTGGGGCGTGATCGCGCTCCCCGACGCTTTGGCCCGCCAGCATGCGGCGACCAAGGCCGGCACCCTCGCGCTCGCCCTGGTCTGCCTCGGGGCAATCGCCGCCTTTCCCGACACGGGCTGGATCTGGCGGCTTGCGCTGATCCTCGCCTTCCTGCTCCTCACCCTGCCGGTCGCCTCACACCTGCTGGCCCGCGCCGCGGTGCGCGAGGCGGGGCTGGAGTCCAAGGTCGATGCTGCGCCGCTGGTTGGGGAGAGACCGGCGGTAAACGAAGGCGAATAAACGCAAAATCCTCCTGGGGTTTGACGAAGCGACCCGCCGGCGCAGGTCGCACCACCGGCGACTGTTGTGGTACTTGGACCGGCTCAAGGATGGCAGCTCGGTCACCGTCAACGACCCCGACGGGCGATTGCCCTGCCACCAGTCCAGTTGGGCGCGCTGATCCCCTGTCAAGCCGCCGGTCTCCAGCCCGCTTCCGACGAGCAGATCACCAGGGCGCGAAAACGGCGCAATACTTAGCCTGGGGTCGCCGGGGTACGACGGTGGGTGTCGGACAGGGTCGACCTCGCAGCAAGCCCAGACCCTGGGCGAGGAGGTTTGAGTATGACCGTAAAGAAAGAACCCGCGGGCATCCTGATCGTCCTTGGTTTTGCGGTCGGCATCGCCCTGGCGGCGAGCGCCCAAGAGACAGCGGCCCCGGCAGCCGCCGCGAGCCCGGACCTGGCCGTGCCGGCGGTCACCAGCCCGGCGCCCGGGGCCATGGCCCAGCCGGATCGCCCACTCCCGGAGGCTCAGCCCGCCGCCCCGGAGCCGGCGGCAGCGCCCGAGGCGGCAGTCGCGATGCCCTTACCCGCGGCACCCGCGGCGCCAGCGGCGGCGGTCGAGGCACAGCCGGCGGCCCCCGAGGTGAGCGCGCAGACAGGGGCTGATCAAGTGCCGGAGGGGGCGGCCGCCGAGGTCGATGCCCCGTTCTTCGCGCCACCAGTGCCGCCCCGCAGCCTGCGGACCCTCGTCGACGAGCGCCGTGATCAGCTCCGAGCCGAGCGCAACGCCTGGCTCGACGCCCAGATGCCCGGGGCCATGCCGCCCTGGTTCGCGGACTACAACGCGGGAGTCGAGCGCTACCGCGACGCCACGCGCTCGCTCTGGCGCCAGCGCCGGGACTACAGCCAGCTCCGTCGTGACAGTTGGATGGATGCAATCTGCCCCTGGTCGAAGCCGCAGCGTGACTGGTCGAAGCAGCGCAGCTTCGAGAACCAGATGCGGCAGCTCGATCGGCGCCAGACGCTGGAGGCCTCCCGCTACGCGCCGGGCTACGGCTTTGGCCCCCCGCCGCGTTGGTGAGCGGACGCCCTGCCTTGGGTGATGGCTCGGGGGAGTGGGCTCCCCCGGGGCCGCTCGCAAGCCCCGTCGATCGACTCACTGCGGCGGGCATCGCCGACCGCCTGCGCCGCCGGCAGCGCCAGGCGCCGACCCGGGAGCTCGCGGCGGGCGACCTCCCGGGGCCCCCGCGGCAGGCTGCGGTCCTGCTGCCTCTGTTCCGCCTGGAGGCGGGCTGGCGCCTACTCTACATCCGCCGCGCCGAGCACCCCGGGGATTACCACAGCGGCGAGGTCGCTTTCCCGGGCGGGCAGTGCGAGCCGCGCGAGCGCGACCCGGCGATCACGGCGCTGCGCGAGGCCCGCGAGGAGGTAGGGCTGGACCCAGGCGGGGTGGAGGTGCTCGGGACGCTCAGCCCCTTCCTCACGGTGAGCGGCTTCCTGGTGACCCCAGTGGTGGGCCACTTCGAGTGGCCGCAGACGTTTGCGCCGGATCCGGCCGAGGTCGCCCGTGTGTTCAGCATCCCGCTCGCCTGGCTCGCCGACCCTACCAACCGTCAGGCGCGGGTCTGGCCGTCCGCCGAGCACGCGCAAGCACGCCAAGTGGTGCTCTACGACCCCTTCGACGGCGAGCGACTATGGGGTGTTAGCGCTGCCATCACGCTGGATCTCCTGGCCCGACTGGGCCTCGACGCCTGACGGCGGCCGGGCGCGCGCTGCGAAGGGTCAGCCCTGCTCCGCCCAGAAGCGGTCCAGGGCTGCGCCCGTCTCGGCGAGCTTCTCCCAATGTGGGAGCCCAAGGCTCGGTCCGATGCGCTCCACCCGCCACTGCGGCCGGCCCTCAGCGAACCCGGGCAGGAGGTCGAAGTTGATGTTCGGGTCGCGGTCGTGCAGCACCAGGGTCGGCTGGGTCACCCGGGCAAACAGCCGGTTTGGGGCATCCTGGGTGAAGAGCTGGCCGGAGAGGAAGTAGAGCGGTGCAAAACGCGCCCCCGGCTGGTGCGAGGTCGCGTAGGCGTAGTCGATCATCGCCTGCGGGACCTCGCCGACGAACGACTGGCTCAGAAAGTAGCGGATGCTCGGCCGCGAGGTCAGGGCCGCGAACAGCCCTTGGCTGAGCCCCGGCAGGCTCACCACCCCATAGACCCGCTGGCCGGTCTTGCCCCCTGGCATGGTCCGGGTGCTGAACCCGGTGGGCGAGAGGAGCACCAGCGAGGCGACCAGCTCCGGCACCGCGGCTGCGGCACCCGCGGCGAACTCGGCTCCCAACGACAGGGCGACCAGGTCCGCTGGCTGGCCGACCACCTGACGCAGGAACCCGCTCAGGGCCGTCACGAAGAGCTCGGGCGTGTAGCGCCGGTCGGGGCGCTCGGAGCCTCCGAAACCCGGCAGGTCGAGCGCCAGCACCGGCCGCCGCGAGCGGTAGTGATCGAACAGGGGGCTCATCTCGAAGGCGCTCGGGGCGGCGTTGACGCTGTGCACCAGCACCAGCGGCCGGCCGGCCTCGGGCCCGCCAGCGTAGTAGCTCAAGGCACCTACGCCGTCGATGCGGACGACCTGGCGCGGGGCGTCGACGGCCAGGGGAAGAACGGGGCTGGTGCTGGGCATGGCGGACGGCCTCCTGGTAGGCGGGGCGATCAGGACAAATCGGGGAGATTACGGCAAACGCACAGCACCTGTGGATACCGGCGCGCCGGGGCAAGGACGGAGCGGGGCCAGCGGGCCCTGGGAAACGGTGCGGCCGGACCCAGTTTGCGAGGATCGTCGCCCGCCCGATCCGCCGCATGAAGCCAGTCACCGCCGGGTTGCTCGTCGCCGCACTCGCCGCGGGTCTCCTGGGCTGCCCGACGCTCGTCAGCCGCTCTCCGGACGGGGTCGGGTCCCCGACAGCCGCCGCAAGTGCACCAGCGGTCACCCGGGAGCAGGACAGCTTCCGCTCCGTAACCGGCTGCGAGGTCGCCACCACCCGCTTCGCGCCCAGCGCGCCGCGCACCGACGCGGTGGTCATCCTCGCCCACGGCTTTCTGCGCGACCAGCAGCGGATGGAGGGCCTGGCGCTGGCCCTCGCCGCCAGCGGCGTCACCACCCATACGCTCAGCTTCTGCAACAGCCGCCCCTGGGACGGCGGCCATCGCGCCAACGCCGCGGACATGCGCAGGCTCGCCGACCGCCTGGGCGCGCCTCAGGTGATCTACGCGGGCTTCTCCGCTGGCGGGCTCTCGGCGCTGATCGCCGCCGGCGAGGACCCCAAGGCGCTCGGGGTGCTCGCACTCGACCTGGTCGACGACGGGGACGGGCTCGGCGCGAAGACGGCCGCGGGGCTCGACCGGCCGCTGATCGGTCTGACCGGCGAGCCCGCCGCCTGCAACGCCCAGAGCAACGGGCTCGCGGTCTACGCCGCCAGCCGCCAGGCCCGGGTGACCCACATCCTAGGCGCCCGCCACTGCGACTTCGAGGCCCCCACCGACTGGCTCTGTCGCAGCGTCTGCGGTGCCGACGACGAGGGCGCCGAGTCGCGCCGCGGGGACATCATCCGCCGCTCGGTGGCCGCCGTCGGCGACCTGCTCGGCCTCCCAGCGCAGGCGAGCCGATGGGCTCAGGGCGGGGCAGTCAGCGTGCCGGGGCCGACGGTAGCGGCCCCGAGTCCCCGCTCGCTTTGAGCTGATACCAGGCCCGGCCCAGGTGCTCGTGTAGGGCGAAGTAGCTGACCGAGAAGGCCGAGGCGCTCGGCAGCCAGTCGCGAAGACCCGCGTCCTGCTCCGCCTGGTCCACGCGGGCGAGGAAGGCGGTCGGGGCCGGGATCACGGCAACCCCGGCGCGCTCGAAGGCGGCGACCGCGCGCGGCAGGTGCCAGGCGTGGGTGACTAGGAGCACCCGGCCGACCCCGTCGGCGGCGAGCATCTCCGCCGAGCGGGTGGCGTTCTCCTCGGTGGTACGGCTCACCTGCTCCACCCCGGCCACGGGGATCCCAAACTCCGATTCGAGCACGCCCGCCATCAGCACCCCAAGCGGCGGGTCCTCGGGCGGCGAGCTGCCCGCGGTGACGTAGACCGGTAGGCCCGTGCGGCGGTGAAGGAAGGCCCCGTAGCGCAGGCGCTGGAGGGTCTTGGGTCCGACGCTGTCGCCGCCGTACTCGGCCGCGCCGAAGGCACGCTCGCCGCCGAGGATCAGGATGGCCTGGGCGTCGATCCGGGCGAGGTCGCTCGGGCGCAGGGGCGGATAGGGCTCCAGCGGAGCGATCAGACGCTCCGCCACGGGCGACAGGCTCATCAGCGTCAGCACGGCGAGGCCGGTGAAGATGAAGAGCCGCGCGAGCACCCCACGCGCCAGCAGAAAGCCGATCAGGAAGAGCAGGATCAGCCCGCCCGGGGGCATCAGAAGGCTTTTGATCACCGTGTACAGCATGGATGCTGCCAACCCTCAGGTCGGCTCGTCGCTGCCGGCGAGTCCGGTGAAGAAGAGCGAGACCGCCAGCACGCTGGCCCCGATCAGGAGCAGGCTCGCGGCGTAGAGTCCGATCCAGCCGTTGGTCCGCCGCCGTACGATGAGAAACAGGGCGAGGAGCCCCGCACCGGCCAGAGTGACGGCCAGCTCGCTCCCGGCCCCGCCGGTGGCCAGGGCATAGAGCAGCAGGCCATGCGGGATGAGCATGAAGAGCGCGTTGGGCAGGCTGAAGGGGGCATAGCCGTAGCGCGCCGCCGCGTGCCGGTTGACGGCGTGGGCGCTCCAGATCGCCCCCGTGAACGCGGCGAACGCCAGGGCGAGGGCGACCCAGGTCATGCGGCGCGCATCCCAGGCACTGGCCGCGGCATCAGGGCGTGACGAGACCACCAACCTGGCGGTCGGCGTGATACGAGGAGCGCACCATGGCCCCGCTCGCGACGCTGGCGAAGCCCATGGCCTCGCCCGCGGCGCTGAGGTCCTCGAACTCCGCGGGCGTCCAATAGCGCAGCACCGGAAGGTGGTCCCGGGAGGGCTGGAGATACTGGCCGAGGGTGAGCATTTCGCATCGGTGCTCGCGCAGGTCCTTCATCACCGCCAGGACCTCGTCCGCCGTCTCGCCCAGGCCGAGCATCAGCCCGGACTTGGTCGGGACCTGCGGGTGGCGGCGCTTAAACTCGCCGAGCAGGGCCAGCGAGCCCCGGTAGTCCGCCCCCGGCCGCGCCTGGCGGTAGAGCCGCGGGACGGTCTCCAGGTTGTGGTTGAAGACATCGGGGAGGGCGTCGCCGGCGAGCTGATCGAGCGCCAGCTCCTCCCTCCCGCGAAAGTCGGGCACCAAGACCTCCAGGCGGATCCCCGGGCAGGCCGAGCGCACCGCCCGCAGGCAGGCCGCGAAATGCCCGGCCCCGCCGTCGCGCAGATCGTCCCGGTCGACCGAGGTGATCACCACGTAGTTGAGCCCCAGGGCGGCGATCGAACGGGCGAGCTGCTCGGGCTCGGCGGGGTCCGGCGGCTGCGGACGGCCGTGGGCGACGTCGCAGAAGGGGCAGCGGCGGGTGCAGACGTCGCCCAGGATCATGAAGGTGGCGGTGCCGTGGCTGAAGCACTCGCCGAGGTTGGGGCACATCGCCTCCTCGCACACGGTCGCGAGCCCACTCTCGCGCAGCAGGCGCTTGATGCGCGCCACCCCGGTACCGACTGGGGCGCGGGCGCGGATCCACGCGGGCTTGGGCAAGGGTGCCGACACCGACTCCACCTTGACCGGGATGCGCGCGACCTTGTCCCGGCCGCGCTGATGGGTCTCGGGCGTGGCGCGGGAGGGGGCGGTGAGATCGACTCCGTCCGTCATACGAGAGTTAGCCGCAAATGAACGCGAATGAATGCAAATCGAATCGACTTACCGACCTATGGAGATGCTGATTATTGGCCATCCTGGCCAAAATCAACACGGAGCCGGAAAAGCGTGGTTTCCCCGCTCCTTCATTTTCCGTCGCTGGCGCGCCTGAAAATGGCGGGGCTCCTGCCCCGCGCGGGAAACGCTGAATTATTCAGCGTTTCCCTAGGTGCGATTTGCGAAGCAAACGGCTTGCGCCCACACCCGCAGATGCACCGCTGATCGCGTGATCCGCCAATCTTGTTTCTCATTTGCGTTCATTGGCGTTCGTTTGCGGCAAGAATTCTTCTTTTCAGCGCATCAGCGTTGGGCGAACGCCCATAGTTGGACTGGCAGGATAGCGGCCGACTCGCCCCTGCCGCAACGTGGGGCTAGTCGGAGGAGGCTCGGATCAGGACGATCAGCTCCTTGGGCCCGTGGACGCCGTAGGTCAGGGTCTGCTCGATGTCGGCGGACTTGGAGGGCCCGGTGATCAGCAGCGCGTTGCTCGGCATCCCAGCGGACCAGGCTTGCTCGACCAGCAGCTCATGGAGGGTCGAGCGGATCTCGCGCGGGTCGAGCAGGACGAGGTGGATCGGCGGGACCAGCGAGAGGAGCCGCGGCTCCATCCGGCCCGGCCAGAGGATGAGCGAGCCGGTCTCGGCGATGGCGCCGCGGCAGCCGGTGAGCGCGGCTTCGATCTCGCCGAACAGCCGGTCGCGACCGGTCTCGATCGGCTCTGCCCAAGGGACGAGGCGGACCGGTGAGTCCGGTGGCCAGCCGCGCGTCAGCTCCGCCGCCAGCTCGGCCTCGGAGCCGAAGGCGAGGCGGCCCGCGCCCCGCTCCGCCAGCAGATCGGCGACGCGCCTGGGCCAGTCGGCGCCGACCTCGATGACCTGCCCCTGCACGGCCACAAGCGCCTGGCTGAAGCGCGCGGTCTGCTCCTCGGCCCCCCAGTCAAAGCGCCGCACCGTAAGCTCCGCGGCGCCGGGCATCGGGCGCTGAGGTGCCGAGCGCAGCCGACCGAGGGTGCGCCCGCGCGCGCTGCCGTCCGCAGGACTACTCACGCTCGAAGCCCTCGGCTTCGACCAGCCGGCTCAACGGCCGAGGCGCCGGCACCGGGGCCGTGCGGCTGCGGGTCCAGGCGCCCAACCGCCTCGGGGCGAGCCAACGCAGTCGACCGGCCAGCGTGGAGATCGCACGGTAACGGCCGGGACTGGCGTACACCCAGGCCCAGAGCCACCACCCTAGTGCGGGCAGGGCTCGACGCCGGCTGCCTGGCGCGAGCGTGGGGGCGTCCGGGTCGGGCCGCACGGCCTCCCAGCGCAGGCGGTTCAGAAGCTTGGGGATGGGGATCTTGACCGGGCAGGCCTCGGCACAGGCCCCGCAGAGGGTCGATGCCTCGGCCAGCTCGCCCTGGCGGTCCAGCCCCTGGAGCTGGGGTTCGAGGATGCTGCCGATCGGCCCGGGGTAGACGGTCCCGTAGGCGTGACCGCCCAGCCGCGCGTAGATCGGGCAGTGGTTCATGCAGGCCCCGCAGCGGATGCAGCGCAGGGTGTCCCGAAGCTCTGGGTCGGCGTAGACCCGGGAGCGACCGTTGTCGAGCAGGATCAGATGGACCTCGCTCGGCCCGTCGCGCTCGCCGGCCCGGCGTGGACCGCTGATGAGGTTGACGTAGGTCGTCACCGGCTGGCCGGTGGCCGAGCGGGTCAGGAGCGTCAGCAGCGGCGGGAGCTGATCGAGCCGGGCGATCACCTTCTCGATCCCCATGACTGCGATATGCACATCCGGAGCGCTGGTGCACAGGCGCCCGTTGCCCTCGTTCTCGACCAGGCACAGGGTCCCGGTCTCGGCCACCGCGAAGTTGACCCCAGAAAGCCCAGCCGTCGCGGCACGGAAGCGCTCGCGCATCACCGCTCGGGCCGCGGCGGTGAGACCCTCGATGTCCTCCCGATAGGGCAGCTCGGGGAAGCAGCGGCCGAAGAGCTCGGCGACCTCGTAGCGGTCCTTGTGGATTGCGGGGGCAATGATGTGCGACGGGCGCTCGCCGCCAAGCTGGAGGATGAGCTCGCCGAGGTCGGTCTCGACCGCCTCGATCCCCTCGGCCGCGAGGAAGGCGTTGAGCCCCATCTCCTCGGAGACCATCGACTTGCCCTTGATCAGGGTGCGGGCGCCCTTGGCGCGCAGGATGTCGAGGGCGATGCGATTGGCCTCGGCCGCCGTCTCCGCCCAGTGCACCCGCATCCCGTTGCCGGTGCAGGTGCGCTCCAGCGTCTCCAGCAGCTCCGGCAGGCGCGCCAGGGCCTCGGCGCGGATGGCCTCGCCCTGAGCGCGGAGCCCCTCGCGCTCCTCGGCGTCCGGGAAGGCCGCCGCGCGCTTGTGGACCAGGTGGTCCATGGCGCGGCGGATGTTGACGCGCACCCGGCCATTGCCGAGGCCCGACTCGACCCGCAGGCGCAGCTCACTCGGCATGGGTGCGCTCCCAGAGCAGCTCGGCGATGTGCCGGACCCTTGGGCCCCCGCCCTGACGGGCGAGGGTCCCGCCCAGGTTCATCAGGCAGCCGCAGTCCTGGCTCACCAGGACCTGGGCGCCGGTCGACCTGATCGCCTCGGCCTTGTCCCCGGCCATGGCCGCGGAGAGCTCGGGCTGCTTGATGGCGAAGGTGCCGCCGAAGCCGCAGCACTCGGAGCCGTGGTCCGGCTCGACGGCCTCGACCTGGTCGAGTCGGCGGAGCAGTGCCGCCGCGGCGTCCGCGATCCCGAGCTCGCGCCGCGCCGAGCAGGAGTGGTGGACGGCGACCCGCAGCGGCGGCCCGAGGTCCTTGGGGTGCCAGTCGAGCACCCGCACCAGGAACTCCGTGAGCTCGTAGACCCGCCCCGCGAGGGCCTTGGCCCGCGCCTCGTCGGCGGTCCCGGCGAAAAGGCTGGGATAGTGGACGCGGAGCATGCCGGCGCAAGAGCCCGATGGGACCACCACCGGCCGATCGCCGGCCAGCGCATCGAGCTGGGTGAGGGCGACGCGTCGGGCCTCCTCACGGTAGCCGGAGTTCCACGCCGGCTGGCCGCAGCAGGTCTGCCCGCGCGGGTAGATCACCCGCACACCCGCCTCGCGCAGCAGGCGCATGGCCGACAGCCCGGCCTGCGGAAACAGCAGGTCGATCAGGCAGGTACCGAAGAAGAGCACCTCGGTCGGGGGGCGCATCCTATCCCTCATGGTCGCCAGGGCGCGATGGGCCGCAAGGTTAACGCGTTTCGACGGCCACGGCTGCGGCCGAGCGAACTACGCCCCTCGGTTAGAATCGCCGGGCCACACTCACAGGCCGATCCCCGTGAACGACCCGAGTCGCCGACCAGCGCCCGACCCGGCCCCCATCGCCGTGTTCCTGTCGTTTTCCGGCAGCGGCGGGGTGGAGCGGATGGTGATGAACCTGGTGCGCGGGTTCGTGGAGCTGGGCCGCCGGGTGGACCTGGTGGTGATGCGCGCCGAGGGTCCGCACCTCACCGGG
>JALOTB010000098.1 GCA_025458165.1 Chromatiaceae bacterium
TGCAGATCTACGACCCCTGGCCATGGAATGCCGACATCTGCGCGGGCGGCGCGGTGTATTGGGAGAACTGGGATGCGGTCAACCATACCAACTTCATCTACGTGCGCCATCGGAGCACCGCCTGCAGCTAGGACCTCACGGAGGTGGAGCGGAAAGCATGACCCAAGCAGGAGCAACCGCTGAGCAGCGGCACGGTCGCCAACCCCTATCGGCAGAGCGAAGGCTCGCCGGGGGGTAGCCGTGCCGCACTCTCTGAATGAGGCGCACGAAATGATCAGTGCCGCTCAAGCGCGTCAGGCCGCCGTCGAGGCATTGGACTCGGGTCTTGCCGCGCGCGAGTTCGCCGACCAGCCCGACGGCGTCTGGGACGAAGCGGTGCTGGTACACGACATCAGCTCTGGCCCGAGCTACTGGCTGGTGCCCTACCGCGTCGAGGGGCGAGTCGTCGGGTTTGCCCGTGTGCTGGGCGACGGACGCCTGCTTGCCATCGGTGGTACCGGCAGGCCAGGGCGCCCACTCGGTGACTACCCCCGGGAAGCCACCGGGCTGTCAGCGGAGGAGGCGCGCCTCGCGGTGGCCGGGGCGCTTGAGCCCGGCGAGGTCGCCACCGCGCCGATCTTCGTGCACGACGGCCCGCCGGGGCGCGAGGCCTGGCTCGTGGAGACCCGGCGGAACGGTGAACCGCACCGCTGGGTGTTTGTGACGGCCGCCGGTACTTACCAGCGTCCCGCGGGTCAGCTGCTCGGCGATACGGTGGAGGCGTAGCCCGCGGACGTCGCCCGCACCGGAGATCCGTCAGTCGCCGTCTTGCCGAGGTCGGATGCGCGGCCGGGCAGTCGGGGAAGAGGAGCACAGGAGTGCAGTGTGAACGATCAACGCGCTTGAGCGCCCCCAGGTCTGGGCACGGCCTCCGGGATAGCGCTCTCACCCGGCCATCGCCAATGCGCCACGATGGCGTCTCGGGCGGTGCATGCGCGCAAACCCACTGGCTTCAAGCCCGCAAGGCAGCGGGCGCGGCGCGCCCCGCGGGTCGAAGCTGCCGCACGGCTGCTTTCGGCAAACCCTCCGGCGCTGGCGGTGGCGCGCGGGGACGTCCCTTCGGGCGCCGCGACGCGTGGACTTTCGTCCCCCTCGCGACGACAGGTAACGGTCGGGGGTTGTCACTCGCGTCTGCGTCCGCCCCTTCCCCGCGAAATTTGTCTGCCGTCGCACCGGTTGGTCGCGTGATCGCCGCACAGGCGTGCGGTGCGGCGTATCGCGCGTGGTCGTTCCCACGACCGGAACAGGGTGCGGCATCGAAGGCTTGCCGCACGACACGCACGCCGAGGAGGTCGCCCGGGCCTTATTCCCGTGAGTGACCAATCTCAACAGGAGGCAAGAGCATGTCCATCGCGATGCAAGGTGCCTGGACGGTCAGCGTCAAGGGCAAAATTGCGGCCTATCCGCAGCGTTTCGTCATCTCGGGTGCCGACATCGGCAACGGGACCTACCCAGGTGAGACGACCACCGCGCCCGTCTTCGTCAGCGGTGCGCAGTGGTCGCTGCGCGTCGAGCATAATCCCACCGGTCCGGTCTCCTGGATTCCCTCGGCGGAACGCATTACGTTCCCGACGCTCTCGGCAGGCCAGGTGCGATTCGATATCCGATCCAACGACAGTGGCGGTGATCTCGACTACAACGACCTGGTCCTGACTTGTTCGACGCCCGCCAGCCCGGCGGACTATGTCGTCTATGGCACGGCCAAGAGCTATGCCGGGCTCTGTAAGCTCAACCCCTGTCAAACGTTCCCCTATGCTGTCATCGACAGCCCGCGCCACCTGCGTGATCTGCTGCGTTATGCGCCGGTCCGCGACGCCCTGCAGAAGCTGTACCCCGAACGCATCTACCGCTATCTGGAGCGCCCGCGCGTCATTCCTCCGCGTCCAGAACCGGATCCTGCGCCTTTCATCCCCATGATGCTGCCGCTCGCGGCCTCTGCCGTGAGGGATTCCCGCGACACCCTAATGCAGAGCATGAACCTTGCGTCCGCCGCGGGCGTTAGGGACAGATTGGGTGAGACACAGACCGCGCGAGTCGACGTGGCCGGCCCAGTCCGGTTCGCGACGCCGAGCGTGGAGCTCGGGGCGGTCGCTCGCGCGGAGATCGCGCCTTACGCCTTGGAGATTGCCAGGATCAAGGACATCTTGGGCATTGGATGCAAGGTGAAGAATCAGCCCGGTCTGTTGCTACGGTTCCAGGAGTACGACCGGACGGTCGCCGAGCTGACCGGCGGGCCGTATACCGGAACTGGCCACCGCCAGCCGTTGGGGCACGCCGTCACGGACGAGCAGGGCAACTACGTCTTTCGGTTTATTCAGACGCTGGATGACGTCGCCGCGGAGACCAGTGACGTGCTCTCCGATGGAACGTCGCTCGCAACCCAGCTGCGACCGGACCTCATCGTTCAGGTGCTTTCGGGCGGTACCGATGGCGTCCTTTACGAGTCCGCTTTGCATCCGGATGTGCCCAACCTCAAGCGCATCGACCTCTGTGTCCCCGAGCACGTCCTTAACCTCGGCCCAAGCGCCTGTCAGGGGGGGCGGGCGATCCAAGCCATCGGCAACATTTGGACCATCGCCGGCGTCGGCAACACACTCGATGGCGACGGGCGCATTACGGCCAGCAATCCAACCGGTCCGCAGATCGTCCGCGGCGCCTGGGTCGGCCGGCTAGACCTCTTCGCCTGCTTCCTGGACCGCCCAGAGGTCAAGTACTACACGATCCAGTTCCGCCGGCCTGACGGCGCCTGGTCGTTCGTGCAGGAGCTCTACACCCACATCAAGATCGCCGATATCGGGTTACCGAATTACACGGGCACGAAGGTCGGTCCCGATACGCGAAGCCTGGCGGTCGGCGGCGGTGCAAAGGTCAACGCCCCGTCCTATCTCAATATCGAATCGGACGCGGATTGGGTAGCCACCCATCGACTGCGCAAAGTGCAACTCAGCAGCGCGCTCTACGAGAGCGCCCTGTACGGGCCGGAGGAGGGCCCGCGCACGGTCGAGTTCCACATTGAGGGCTATACCGACGCTGGCGACAAGGTCGCCGGGGCCGAGGACAACATCCGCCTGCTCATCGACAACCGCCCGATCGTTGGGGATATCGCGAGCATCGCGATGGGCACGCTCTCCCCTGGGGAGTGCGCCCTCTTCGAGCTCCCTGCCGCGAACACCGCCCTTACCACGCGCTTCAAGGCCCACCACCCCGGCGGATTCGTGCAGAGCTATACCCTCGATGTAATCCGCGGCTCCAGCACGCCGGTAACGGTCAGTGATACCTCGGGGGCGGGCCAGCCACTGAGCCCGACATACAGCCAGGCGAGCCACGGCGACTTCTTCTTCGGCACGTTCAACGGGGTCTCCCCCGACGCCGACCTGTACGTCGTCGCCGAGCTGCAGCCGACAGGCGGGAGCTGGCTGGCGAGCGGGCAAAACTTCTGCGCCTTTGCCTTCCGGCTGGCGGCGACGCCGAGGACCACCAACGGCTACGGCGTAACACCCGGCCGCTATCTCGACTTTGAGTTGGTGGGCATCAGCCACACGGCGGCTGGATCGTAAAGCCGGATACGGGTTCACCACGCGCGCAGGGTGGTGCCCATGTCGTTCACAACCGATCCCCCAGGCGTGCCGGGGGATGAAGGGTCAGGCCGGTGGCGGCGGCGCGGCTGAGACGGCGCGCGCTGCCGCAACCTGGCCCCATACCAAAGGATAGATCCGAATCGAGAGGAACAACCCATGAACCATCCGGAGCTCAACCGTCAAGACAGAGGCGAAGCGGTCAAGCAACTGCAGGGCCTGCTCAATCGAGTCGGCGCCATGCTGGTGCCGGACGGCGATTTCGGCCGGGGCACCGAGCGCGGTGTGCGTTACGCGCAGGACGTCGCGGGCCAGCCCGTCACCGGCACCGCCGACGAACCGCTTTGGGCCTGGCTTGAGCAACAGCCCGAACCCTTCCCGCCGCTAGCAACCGACGGCGTAGCGCTGATCGGCCGGGAGGAGACGGGCGGGCTGGACTACTACGAGCAGGTGACGCGCTGGCCCCATTTTCCGGGGGAGCAGAGCGGGATCACCATCGGCGTCGGTTACGATCTGCGCTACAACAGCGAAGCGGATTTCCGGCACGTCTGGTCACCCCATCTCCCGGCGCCCACCATTCGGGAGCTGACCGCAGACATTGGCACCCGCGGCACGACAACCCGTGCGCGCGCGCTCAAGCGCATGGGCATCGAGGTGCCGTTCAAGGCGGCTTGGCCGGTATTCGTCAAGCAGACCCTGCCGCGCTTTTATGATCTCACTCAGACCATCTATCCCTCGCTGCCGCGGCTTCCCGGCCTTTGCGGCGCCGTGCTGGTGAGCATCGTCTTCAACCGCGGAGCGAGCCTCGATGGTCCTCGGCGTCGGGAAATGCGGGCGATTCGTGACATCCTGGCGCGTGCCGATGACGTCTCCCTGCACAAGGCGATGCGCAAGATGATCCTGTCCGAGGTCGAGGACGAGATCGTATCGATGAAGAGGCTCTGGAATCCGAGCAGCGGTCTGATCAAGCGGCGGCAGGCCGAGGCTAATCTTTGGAGGCAGGGTCTCGATGCGTGGTAGACCGGATCCCGTGACCGACGCCCTCGGTATTCGACTGGGCGCCGACCAATGTGAATACGTCCGTTGCTCCGGCCTTTCAGCCGACGGCAGCGCCACCTCAGCTCCTCTCGCAAGACGAGCGTGAGGGTAACGTCAGGGTGGCCCGAACATCGGATTAACCGATCATGGCGGCCGGATCGAGCCGAATAGTTTGCAGCCAGTTTGGGCTATCCGGTGCTTTCTAAGGTATAGCAACGGAGTCGAAAACGGAGAGGAGCGCATGTCAAACATTGATCCTTGGCTCGCAATCATTTTCGTCTGCCTGCTTTTTCTGCTCAGTCTCGGCGGGGCCTACGTGTTATTCAAATTCCTCGAGTCCGTCGCTCAGATCGATAAGGCGAGCTATCGAGCCGGTGGTGCTCTGGCGGGCTTCCTGATTATATTCGGGGTGTTATTTGCTGCCACCGACCGATGGATTTCGCAGATGGAGCTGTGGTGCCCGAAGAAATGGGATATCAAAGGCATGGTCAGCAAGCAAGGCGCCGCGAGCCACGAAGGCGTCGCAGTAACCCAGACCCCGCCCCTGCCAAACGACGTGACGGATATTGCGGGCTACTTTCACCTAAAAGGTATTGAGGTGATTGAAGCCGGCGGCTGGCCAGGAATCTACTTCCAAAGCGACGGCTATTACCCGCGGCAACTGAATATTAGTGAAGATATCGCCACGATCAACAAAACCGGCAAGATAATCGAGCTGAAGGACCCCATTGAGCTCGGGAGGCTCTCCCCATGACCTTACTTTGTCGTTGGCTACTAATGACTGCTCTGGTCCTTGCGTATCCGGTGGCGGCAGTTTCCCCACCCGATATCAGCGGCCGCGTCCTGCTCGACTTGAGCGGCGGAGCTCGTCCGCTCGTTGATGGTATGGTCGAATTGCGTGGCGACGACAGCCGGATGCTGCAGAGCTATACAGACCGAAATGGCTACTTCGCGTTCTATGACGTTCCAAAAGGCCACTACCAACTTATCGTACGCATCGGGGGTCGTGCGTTGGCGCAAGTCGGGGAAGGGCGTCGCGATACCCACCGGAGAATTGATCTGATGCGGGACCCGATCCAGTTGCGGGATCTTTTGGTGGCCCCTCATTAGCCCGGGGCAAGGCGCGTTTTTCCTCAAGGTTAGGAGAAAGATCCAATGGGTCACGGGTTCCTCTCCGATGCCAAGTTCACTTGGCTGCGGATACGGATCGACGAGTCAAGCGCCAAAAAAAGCCCGCGGCCACGACAGCGGCGGTGTATTGCTCGATCCGTCTTACAAGCGTAAGTTTCGCGATCAGCGAGCGGCTTTGACTAGCGCCTACGAGAGCTGTCTGTAATTCAGTTGTTACCAAGTCGGTCGCCGGCGGCGCGACACAGCGCCATCGGTTCGGTTGCCCGGCCGCAAGCACGAGGGCCAGCCCCGCGTGAAGAGCACCTGGCTGGGCCCGCAGCGAGTCATGGACTTCGCCGCCGGGATTAAATTGGGTTACCGGGGGTGCGTCGCGGGATGGCTTGAGTGGTTGTCAGTAGCCCAGGTTCTCGACCTTGGTCAGTAGCTGTCCCCCCCGAATGCGCCGGAGCATGTCGGACACGACCTCGACATCGTTGTCGAACGAGCCGTGGGCGAGGCGGATCTGACCAGCACCCGTGGACACATATTCCCGCTTCTTTCCGTGGAGGCGTAGGGTCATATTGCCGGCGAGGTCCGCCCAGTCTTGGAGGGATTTTCGCGAGCCGGCGTCGTCAGCCCAATGGTCCTGCGGCCTGCCCTGCGATGTCCACGCCCACTGCATCCCGAGGAGCGGCGTCTTGTGGCGGCTCTCCAGCGCGCGGCTCACCAGATAGAGGAGCGACTTCCCATAGGGTCCGACGCTGTCAGCCAGTTCCCGTTCGTCGTCCATGTTGTCGACGTGGACCGTCTCCGGCTTGAGCTTCCGGTCCGCGATCGCCGAGCCGAAGTAGCGCACCGCGAAGTCCAGGGTGCAGGCGGGGGCGAAGAGCGTGAGGCCTTCGGTCTTGACCTTCTTGTCGAGCAGGCCGAGGAGGTAGCCGAGCACCAGGGAGCCGGCCGAATGGCCGACCAGGTGGAGCTCGAGATTCGCGATCTGCTGCTTGAGGGCGAGCAGATGGTGAGCAAGAAGCGCCAGGCCAGCGCCGTCTGTGGCGGCCGCCGCGGCATTCTGCTTCATCTCCGACCAGAGGGATTTGACCAGCAGATTGGCGCAGGCGACCTCGATGGAGCGGTCGCGCGCCTCGGTGACCGCCTCGCGGATTTTGTCGACGATGCCCTCGTCGCGCATCTCGGGCTGTCCGCGAAAGATTTCCCGCAGACCGTCCTGCAGCATCCCGCCGATGCTCTCCAAGGGGCCCGTCTTCCAGGTGACGAAGAGCGGGTAAACGCCGTTCTCGCGGAAATACGGCGCCATGAGGCGGATGCGCGTCAGCGAATCGTCCTCACTGTTCAAGCCGCCGTGGGCGTAGATGGCGAGCTTGCGAGGCCGGTTTTCGGCGAGACTTCCGAACCAATCGGCGGGCCGTGAGAGGCAGACGTGCTCCGCCGCCTTGACCGCGTTCGCGACGCTCAGAATGCGATTGATGGGCACGCCGTTGTTGCCCAACACCAGCGTGTGGTGGTAGGCCTCCGACTCGCTCAGCGGCCGGACCTTGGGGTTGCGGTAGGGGAAGCCTCGACCGGGCGTTCCGCCCGCGCCGAACAGGCCGACCGGCTGCGCTGTGCCTTCCTGAAGCGGGCGGCTGCTGAAGGCGCCAGAGGCAGCGGCTGCCCGCATCGGTGCGCCGAGCACCGCCACCCACGCGTCGCTGGCATTCGCCACCCAGTCCTCGTAGCTCAGGATGGCGAAGCCGTAGTAACCCCAGTGGGGCCCCCAGGAGTTCTGGATGACGAACCCCTCCGCCATGTAGCCGACGATCGCAAAGGCGTGACCGCCCAGCTTCTCCGCGTCCGGCTTGATGACGACGGGCTTCTTCGTCTTCTTGAGAAACCACCCCTTATGGACCTGTGCTGAACAGTAGATGGCGCCGACCTCGCAGACAGCCGACTGCAGGTCGGAGATGCTCGACTTGTCGATACGGTAATACGCGCCCAGGGGACGCGACGCCGCATCATCTGCCCAGCCGTCAGCGGGTGGCACAAAGGCTACCTTGCCGTTCGGGTCGCGGTACGGCCAGAGGTCCTCGGTACAGACCCCGTGCCGGTGCCAGCCTTTCATCGCGCCGCGGCAGCTCGACCCTTCGTAGTCCTCGCCAGCCCATTCGTCGTACATGCGGGCGATGTGGTAGAGCATGCGCGGACTCGCCGGCTTCAGGATGGCTGAGTCATACCCGTTCCTTTTCCACTCGAGGTAGTTGATCACCGCCGCCAGGCCGAAGCCGGTGCAGGCCCCCTCCTCACCCTGGTCGAGCACCATCTTCTCGGCATACTGGGGCAGGTGCCGGTCGACGTCTTCGATCCTGGGATAGCGATCCGGCAGCGAGACGAGCTTGGGGTGGTAGACGCGGTCGCGCAGATCAATGCGGTCGGGACGAGCGTCAAAGGTGCGGTTCTGGACAGCAATCGTCGGCATTGGAACCCTCCTCTTGGTTTAACACCCCGGATTTCCGGGATCCTACCTACGTGCGATCTCTACTCTCTCTGCGCGAACACTGCTCGCTACCGCAATCGTGTTTCGGAGGCCTACGCGGGCCTCAGCCACTGCTGGCCGTACCGCCCCGCGTCAAGTTAGCGTCCGTCGCCGGTTCTGATCGCCGGCAGCGCCTTTTCGACGGACCGTTCCGCCCCTCCTTGCGGCGACCGAGTCAGGCACCGATCGGCCGGGGACACGATTAGTGCCGCTTGCAGTGCTCACTCCGCTGCAGCCCGCACGGTGATGGGGAAACGCTTCCAATGTCCAGGGTACCGTTCCCCGTTCCATGTCTTACCCAAGGCGTAGTGGGGGCCGAGCTCCCAAGTCCCTGCGACGTCGAGTACCCGCTCACCGGAGGTCGTCACCAACTCCTGAGGCGGCAGTGATCGGTTTACACGCAAGTACCCGAAGTCCTTGTTCTCCCCGTTGGGGTCGTAGGCCGTCACCCAGACCGCCAGCAGGGGGACAGGTTGGTCTGTGCCGTTGCGCAGCGTGAGCTCGACAGAGACCGGATCCCCGACCTTGGGAGGATTACAGCTTTTCGCCGTGAGGCTTACTAACTCGATCCCGTGACTGCTGCTCTGGGGTTGGACGTCGGTGTAGACGATCTCGTCACAGGAGGGCGGCCCCGAGCCGCAAACGGCGATGAGAACAATCCCAATGCCACCTAACGCGAGTTGTCGGGGAAGGGAGTTGACGGGGGGGTATCTCGATACCGAGGAGCTTGAGGCCGCCACCGACGATGGCGGCAATCACACACACAATCCCCAAGGTGAGACAAACTGTGCTGTCCATGATGGCTCCAACCCGTTTTAGCAGCCTTGGATGGCCTCGAGGATTCCGGCGCCCCCAGCTTCCGTGGAGGCCCCCCAGGCTTGGGCCCAAGGGGGCACTGTCCCTCCGCGTAGCGGACCGCGGCTGTTACGGGATGTGGATAGGAATGGCCGTGATTGGGCTCATCGCTTCCACATAGTCATCGACGATGAGTGCTCGTCGCTCGCCCAGCTCCTGCGCGACTTGCCCGATGAAGTCACGGAAGCTCTCCGGCTCGAGCAGAACGACCCGGTCGCCAAGATGCACGTGTGCCGTGCGAATGCCGCCGGCGATGTCTCGGATGAACTTGAGCTGCATCTGTGGCTTGTCGGCGGTGAGGCGTGCTAACCGCTCCTTGTTGAGCAGCTTCTCGATCGGCAGGGGCATGCATCCGGCGAAGTGACGGGGGCGTCCGGCCCACTCTGCGACGCGTATGTCGACCGGGAATTTCGCGAGGCCCTCGGCCAGTTCATTGAACTGATCCGCCGTGCCTTCAAAGACGATCTCTGCTTTCCATTTGAAACGCTCTTTCATCGTAGTCTCCTTGCAGTTGATGATCACGCAGAGTGCTGTTCCGCGTGGAAATAGCCCGCGACATGGCGGGCCAGTAGCTGGTTCGTGGCAAAGGTTGGGGAGATCGCAACCCGCCGCGCGGCACTGATGGCCGCCCGCTCGATCGCGCAAAGCGCGGAGCCAGCGAGATCGGTTCGTCCCGTCATGAAGTAATTGGTGCAGCCGCACCAGTTCATGCAGTAGCGCTGCCAAGGACATGCGCGACAACTCTGGTTATTATTGCCGCGGCCGAGGGAAACCACTTGGCGACGCGGAGCATCGAGCCCCGTACGCACATTGCCGATGCAGAACGGCGAGTCATGGTCCTCGCCGATGAGCCGCTCGCAGGGGTAGATATTTCCACTCGGTGCGAAAGCCAGCTCACCGTCCCCCATACAGCATTTGTCCTCACAGGAATAACCGCCCTTCGCGAACAAGGCGAGCTTGCTGTCGATCACATTGATGGAGATCTCGCGCCCCTCCGCGTACCAGGCAAGGTAATCCTCGGCAATTCGAGCGAAGGCATCCGCGACCTCTGCGTCAACGTTGACGGGCCAGACTGCACTGATATCGGGATTCAGGTGAATGGCCGGGACTCCGATTCCGGCCAGGAAGCGCACGGTCGTGGGCAGCGAGCCGATGGTATCCGGACCGTACACGGTGTTGACCTGAACCGAGGCGAGCGTCGCCAACGCATCGCGGAGCTTTGGCTCAACCACGGAAAAAGAGCCCTTGCCGTTGGGGAAGCGGCGGTTGAGGTCATGCACAGGCGCCGGACCATCGACGCTCACGCACAGGTCGATGTCCTGCGCGCGCAGGAACGCGAGGATCGGCCGGTCCAACAGGGTGCCATTGGTGGTCACGCTCAGGGACAGGCAGATCCCCTCCTTCGCAGTCTGCTGGCGGAGATAGGGAACGAGCTCCCGCATCAGATCCGCGCAAAGAAGGGGTTCGCCGCCGAAGAACTGGACCTGAAGATCGCTACCAGGGCGATTTCCCGCCACGATGAAATCGGCAATGGCCCAGGCGGTGGCCTTGGACATGTCGTCTTGTGAGGCCTTCCCACCGTAGCAATAGCGGCAGGCGAGGTTACAGCGGTGGGTCAGGCTGAGCGTCACGCGCATGGTGTTCTCCGGGGAAAGGCATCCCAGGTCGTGCCGAGGATGAGCAACGCAGCCATGCAGCAATACTTCAGAGCGCTACCGACGACGAAGCCGTGCCCCCGGCTGCTCAATCCCTCAAGCACCGCCATCCGGCCGATTGCGTTTCTGAGGCGGCCGACCCGCAGGCGACACTCACCCACCCGTGAATGGAGCGACGTGTATCAAGTATGGTACGCACGACCAAAATAGCTAGTGGGTCGGGGCACATCGCCCCGCCGTTAGCGGCGGTGGCCCCCTGTTCGCGGCGAAAGCGATTTCGAGGGACGCGGCGACCAGTTTCCATGGCGAAATCAAGGGGAGCGGGTCCGCGGCCGTCACGGACGTCCCTTGCGGCGCGAGTCTTCGCAGCTGGGTCTCTTACCGCAGCGGTGCGGACCCGTACCGCGGCAGCGCGTTGGTGGAGGCGCCGGCCAGAGTCGCCGCTTTGATCGCTGAGGACGGTCCGGCTCCTTGTTGAGGGCCGCAGGCGGGTTGGCGCGAAGTGACGATCGGACTCGTACCGGCGTCTTCGCAAGGTAGGGTACATCGGCGGCCCGTGATCTGCGGCACCTCAAGGATGCGCCGCTCCCGTCGTTCTGCGGCTCAGTCAGACGGTGAGCATTCGGCGCGACAGGACCTCAAAATGACCCGCCCCGCGATGCTCGGTGAGAGCTGCAGACAGGGGGAACTCGCGCTTGAGTCCAAGGTCCGCGGATCGAGCCATACGCGGCCACCGACACCTGTCGAGACCCATCGGCCCAACTGCAGCGGGCCAACGTGGCGTGGCCGCGCCGCTTCAGCAAACCTCTTCGGTCAACCCACCGGTCTTCTCTCAGCGGTTCTGAATCTGGCGTTCAGCCGACGGCATAGACCCGCTTCTGGGACCAATGTGAAGACGCAAGCGGTGTCTGCTGACCACCCGACAGCGGCCGGCGATTTACCCGGTACCCATTGCGACGCGGGCGTCGTTACGCCACCCTGTGTTTCGGAATCGCCGTGACCGCTATCAGCGTCGAGGCGCCGCGGAAGCAGGCGGGCGTATGACCGGTCCTGGTGGGCCAGCGGCCCTCGCCCGATGCGCCAAGCTTCTGTCTCCACCCCACGCAACGGAGACAGACAATGGCTGACCAGACCGATTCTTCCCAGCCCACGACCCCTTGGAACAAGGGCAAGCTCATCGGGCAGAAACCCCCGCTCCGGCTCCAGGAGATCTGGAGCGTGCGCACTCGCTTACAGATGGCGGGCCGGACCCGCGAGCTCGCGCTCTTCAACCTCGCCCTCGACAGCAAGCTGCGCGGGTGTGACCTGGTGCGGCTGCGGGTGCGCGATGTCGCTCACGGCGAGCAGGTCCTGACTCGGACCAGTGTCATTCAGCAGAAGACCGCCCAGCCGGTGCGCTTTGAGCTCACCGAGCAGACCCGCAGGGCGCTGGCC